>CAVGPK010000067.1:0-10345 GCA_963631155.1 bacterium
TTAACTCGGTGCTAATAATTTAAAATTTTTGGGACATTTTCAATTTTGGTTGACAGAAAAAAATGAATAAAATTATATGGTATGATATGTATAAATTTTGGAGGTGTTTTTGTATGTTGAAGGCTATTGTGATGGATATGGATGGAACGCTTTTGGATGGAAACAATCAGATTTTGCCAGAAACAAAAGAAGCTTTAATTCAGTGTGAAAAGAGGGGGATTACATTGATTTTGGCAAGTGGAAGAAGTTATACTCGTTTAATGTCGTATGCTAAAGAATTGGAAATGCCTAAATATGGTGGCTATTTACTAGAGGTAGATGGAATTGCTTATTATGATTTGAAAGAAAATAAAAGGCATATTTTAAGGCAGATGACTAGAGAGGATTGTGAGCCTGTATTTTCTTATTTGATGACATTAGATTTAGAGAGTATGTGTGTGTTTGATGATGGCTTATTTGATTATATTCCCAAATCAATTATGAATTTAAAAAGAAAGATTCGACAGTCTGGGAATTATGCTCCTGATTTTCCCTGGACAGGCGGGCCTTGGGACTGGTTAAGCGATATGAGAGATGGATATCCTAAGATTACTTATATTCAGAGTATGGATGAAATACATTTTCCTGTAAACAAGATTCAAATTATTCAGGATGAAGATAAGCTAGAAGATATATATAAAGATATTTATGCTCGTTTTCATATAAATTATGAAATGTTTCGCACGTGTCCTAGAGAAATTGAAATTTTGCCAAAAGGGTATAGTAAGGGTTTGACATTGAAACGATTGATGGATCAATTTGGTTGGAAGGAAGATGAAGTGTTTGCGTTTGGTGATGGTGAAAATGATGTGAGTATGTTTGGTGTGGTAACACATAGTTTTGCGATGGGACAGGCAAAGGAGTATGTAAAAGAAAAAGCGGCCCACATCACCAAGTCCAATGTAGAACAGGGCATATGGGCTGCTTTAAAGGATTTTAATATTTTGTGATATAAGTTAGAATGAGTGCCATTGTATTTTCTACACCATCATAGTGTGTTCTTTCCATACCATGACTAGCGTGTACACCAGGTCCAATTAGGGCTCCTTTGATGTCATTTCCTCCACGTAGTGCGGCACTGACATCGGAACTGTATTGTGGATAAATGTCAACAACATATTTGAGTTTGTTTTCTTTTGCCAAATTTACAAGTCGAGTGACCATTTCATAGTCGTAAGGTCCACTTGAATCTTTGGCGCAAATAGAAACATCTTGTTCTGTACAAGCTAAATCTTGTCCGATACATCCCATGTCTACTGCTAAGAATTCTTCTATTTCTTGAGGAATAGAGCTTGATCCATGTCCTACTTCTTCATAGGTGCTGAATATGATTTTTAAATTTCTTTCCGGCTTGATTTGATTGTCACTTAAATATTTTAAGACACCCATTAATGCGCAGACACTGATCTTGTCATCTAAGAATCTGGATTTAATGAAGTTACTTTCTGTGATTGTTGTTTTTGTATCAATCGCAATGAAGTCTCCATTACAAATGCCTAACTTTTCTACATCGGCTTTTGAATATACAACTTCATCAATACGAACTTCCATTGTGTCTTCTTTTCTTTCAAGACTAGAAGCATCACTAAATACATGTACACTTGGAGAACAAGATAGAATGGTTCCTGTATAGATTTTTCCTTCTCTTGTATAAATTTTACAATATTCTCCATCTAATGTAGGTAGGCAAGGACCACCGACTTTTGTGATAGCTAGTTTACCGTTGTCCTTGATGGATCTTACCATAAGGCCGAGTGTATCAAGGTGAGCTCCTAGACCTAAAGTATGGTTTGTATCCTTTCCTTCGACATGAATAATAAGATTTCCTTTTTGGTTGCGTGTAGTTGTGTAGCCTAATTTTTGGACTTCTTCATCCATGAAGTCAATGGCTTTTTTTGTATATCCGGTTGGGGAATCGATGTTTAAGATTTGTTTGGCTAGTGTGCAAACATATTCTTTATTAAATTGTGTCATAAAAAAACCTCCTGATTGATATTATACTCTTTTGTTAGACAAATTTTAATGTTTGTATGAATACTTTGTATGAAAGATATGATATGTTTAGAGCAAGAAAGAAGGTGTCTTTGTGGAATTATTAATGGTGAATGAGAATACAAAAATGAATGAGATTGTAGGTGTAGATGCGATACTGATTCGTAATGATCATAAGGATGTGAATAGTTTTGTTGATTTTGCGAATAAAAATCATATTCGTGTTTATTTTTGGATTGTTGAGTTTAAATCGAAAAATGTGGATTTACATGAGGTGAATTGTATTTTTATTAATAAAGAAACGGCAATCTTGATTGAGAATGGTATGAAGGATGAACAGATTTTGATGGAAGATATTCTTAATCGCTATGATAATCTTCGTATTGTGTTGATGTCAGGAAATAAGGGGTATTACTACAAAGATAAGGATTTTTTTGTGTATCAGAAGTCGTTAGGAAATTTGGTTAGTGAAGAAGGTTTCATTAAAAAGTTTTTAGAATATGAAATGAAAGGCTATACAGAAATGACTTCCTTGTATAAAGCTTGTGTGTAGGGTATAATTGACTAAGTTTTATTGGAGGAAATTTGATGGTTTTTATATTATTGATTGTAGGAATGGCGCTTTTAATGAAGGGAGCCGATTTCTTTGTGGATGGTAGTGCAAGTGTTGCACGTAAATTAAAGGTTCCATCTGTGATTATTGGTCTTACCATTGTTGCGTTGGGTACAAGTTTGCCTGAGGCAAGTGTAAGTATTACAGCTGGACTTATGGGATCGAATGAGATTGCGATTTCTAACATTGTGGGTTCTAATATATTTAATACTTTAGTTGTTGTTGGTACTTCGGCATGTATTGCTCCATTTATTATGGATAAAGAAATATTGTCTCGTGATTTGATAATTAATATTTTGGTGAGCATCATTCTTTCAATTTTTGTATTAAATGGAATGTTAAATCGTTATGAAGGGATTTTATTTCTTGTAGGTTTGGCGTTTTATATTTATATATTAGTCAGGGCCGCTCAAAAGAATCGTGTTGAGGAAGAGGAGCGAGAAATTCTTTCAACGACAAAATGCATTCTTTATATTGTGATTGGTGTGGCATGCATTATTTTTGGTGGTGACATTACGGTGGATAGCGCTAAAAAGATTGCGGCAATGCTGGGAATGAGTGATACATTGATTGGGTTGACGGTTGTTTCAATTGGTACAAGTTTACCGGAACTTGTAACGAGTGTTGTGGCAGCAAAAAAAGGGGAGAGTGGTCTTTCTTTAGGAAATGCGATTGGCTCAAACATCATGAACATTTTATTTATTTTGGGTGCTTCTTCTTCGTTACATCCAATTAGTGCAACGACTCAAAATATAACGGATGCTTTTATTTTAATTGGTGTGGCTTTGTTTATTTTTGTGATGAGCAAGCGTAGTGATAAGATGACTCGTCAAAGAGGCGTATTGATGATTGGTATTTACGTGATTTATACGATTTATATTTGTATGAGATAGGGAGGATAACATGATTAAAATTTCGAGTGAAAAAATGGCACCAGCATTAGGTCCATATAGTGCAGGCATTGCAACAGAGCAATATGTATTTTTGTCAGGCCAATTGGGAATGGATGAAAGCGGAAATTTAGTGAGTGATGATGTGATTGAGCAAACGAGTCAAGCACTAAAAAATATAGGTCTTTTATTAAATGAAGTGGGATTAAAATATTCGAATATTGTGAAGACAACTGTCTTTATTAAAGATATGAATGATTTTTCAAAGGTAAATGAAGAATACGCAAAATATTTTGATGGCGTTTGTCCTGCAAGAAGTTGTGTAGAAGTATCTAAGCTTCCAAAGGATGCAAAGGTTGAAATTGAGTGTATTGTCGTTAAATAACATGATGGACGTGAGAATCACGTCTTTTTTTAATGGTTACTTAAAAGTGCGTAATTGTAAAAATATTTTTAAAAGGTAGAATGATGTTGGAGGTAATTATGAAGGGAATAAATGTAACGGTAAAGCAAACAAAATTGGATGATGAAGAAGTCATTTGTGTGACAAAATCATATAAAAATCGAATACCAGATGATAATACATATGCATTGGTGGATGATGTGATTTTCCAAAATGGTGTAATCGATGTGGATGTTAGAAGTAAGTTGTTACCGACTGCTCATATCACAGATCGTGGATTTATTGGTGTTGTATTTCGTGCAAAAGAAGACAGTAGTGAATTTGAATGTTTTTATATAAGACCTACAAATGGAAATACTGAGGATGTAGAACGTAAAGGACATGGATGTCAGTATTTCTCGTATCCTGGATATACGTTTTCGTATTTTAGAAAACATGGAATTTTAGGATATGAAGCGCCTATTGAAGGAGATTTAGATAAATGGTTTCATTTAAGATTGGTGGTTCAAGGGGATAAAGGAACATTTTTTGTGGACGATATGGAAACTCCTGTGTTGTGTGTAAATTCTTTAAAGCATGGCGCAAAAGCAAAAGGCTATATAGGATTGTATGTAGACAATGGTACAGAGGGATATTTTAAAAATTTAGTTGTTGTCAAAAAATAGTGTGAATAAATATGTTATTTTATTAGAAAGATTACACGCATGGATTGGGTTGTACAAAATGAGGAAGAGTAGGCTTGGATAATAAACGATTGAACATTAAACTATTTGAAATAAAATCCACAGATTAGTCTGTGGATTGTTTTTGTTTGCCTTGCGATAAAATGGCACGAATAGAATTAAATAAGATGGGTTTGTATTCTTTGATGGGTAGGGGTTGATTGTTTAATATGGAGTTATAGCAAGTGCTTCCTGCAAGCTCAACAATAATATAGAGAATAACTTCTGGATTTTCAAATGTATATCCAGATTTTTCGGCTTTATCTAAAAAGTCATCAATAATATTAAAGGTATCTGTATCGATGGCGGTTTTCAATTGGGAATGAAATACACCCCACGAAAGATTTCGTTCTAAAAATTTTAGAATAAGTGGATTGGATTCAAGTCTCATGAGAACTTGATTGATTAGAAAGATGACGGAATCTTCAAAGTCGCGGATGTCATTTTTTTCTAATTGTTGGTGAGCTTCCTGGAATAATCGCTTGGCTTCCTTTTGGATAAGAATATCACGTATTTGATATTTATCTTTAAAATATAGGTAGAATGTTCCCTTGGCTACACCCGCATTTTTGACAATATCACTCACAGATACAGTGTTAATATCTTGTTTTGTAAATAGAGAAAAGGCGGCTTGTAGAAGATTATTTTCTTTGATTTTTTTGTTCTCGATAATTTTATCTTTCATGCATATCACCGATTGTATTATAAGTTGAATTTATAAGAATTTCAAATAAAAATGACCAAATGTACAATTTAGTAATATTGTATATACGTATCTTCACAAAATGATTTCAAAATAATTGACTTACGGTCATTTTGAGACTATACTTGTCAACGTAGTAAAAAAAAGGAAAGGATATAGGTGAGAGAAATGGATAAAATTTCGAGATGGATTGTTAAATATCGTAATTTAATTTTAGCTGTTGCGATTGTACTTTTAGTACCTAGTGCATTCGGATATTTAAATACGAATATTAACTATGACTTGTTGTCTTATTTGCCTTCTACATCAGAATCAATGAGGACACAAACAATCTTGGGTGACGATTTCAACCTTTCAAGCGTTGACTTTTTGGTAGTCAATAACAAGACAGATCAAGAGGCAGCCGAAATAAAGAAGAAGATCAATAAGATTGATGGAGTTGACAAGTGTATTTGGAGAGATGATGTTCTAGATATTTCAATTCCAAAGGAAGCACTTCCGGAAAGTGTTTCGAAAATGTTGTATTCAGGCGATAGTACAATGATGATTGTTACATTTGAGGAGCCAACATCATCAAATCGTACAATGAATGCAATTAGTGAAATTAAAAAATTAACGAATCAAGATTGCTACTTAGGTGGTATGTCGGCAATTAGTGAGGATACAAAGGATCAGACAGAGCATGATACACCAATCTATGCAGGTATTGCGGTTGTATTATGTATGGTCGTTTTATTCTTAGGTTTAGAGAGTACATTTGCTCCAATCGTATTTATGTTAGGTATGATTTTCCCAATCGTTTATAACTTTGGTACAAATGTTTTCTTAGGAGAAATTAGTTATATTACAAAGGCTTTGGCCGTTGTATTACAGTTAGCGGTTACGCTAGACTATTCTATTTTCTTGTTACATCGTTATCAGGAAGAAAAACAAGTACTTGAAAATAGTGAAGCCATGGCAAAAGCGATTACAGCTACATTTACTTCGATTACTTCAAGTTCAATCACAACGATTGCTGGTTTCGTAGCCTTGTGTGTTATGCAATTAACATTAGGTAAAGATATTGGTATTGTAATGGCGAAGGGTGTTGTTCTTGGTGTATTGAGTACGATCTTTATTTTGCCAAGTTTATTAATGTTCTTTGATCGTTTGATTGAAAAATATAAACATAAGACGATTATTAATGAGTTAAAGCATTTGCCAAAATTTGTAGTTAATCACTACAAGAAGATTTTGGTTGCGTTTGTGATTATTTTCATTCCATTCGCTTATGGTCAGGCGAATACGAATACGTATTATGATTTGATTAGTGGTATGCCAAGTGATTTTGCTAGTATCATTGGTACAAATCAATTAAAAGAAAAGTTTGATATGACAACGACACATTTCATTTTGGTGGATGATAAGTTAACGACTTCTGAAATTCAGGATATGTGTAGTGAAATTAAAGAGTTAAAGGGTATTCATAATGTTCTTTGTTATGAGGAATTTGTGGGTCCTGGAATCGCAAGTAACTTTACGCCTAGTGTGGTTAAGGATATTTTCCAGAATGGTGGTAAGAAGTTAATTGTTGTGAATAGTGATTATAAGTCAGCTACTACTGCTTTAAATACTCAATTAGATAAGATGGATGATATCATTCATAAATATGATAAGAAGGGTATGATTGGTGGAGAAGGTAGTATGACGCGTGATTTGATTACGACGACAGACACAGATTTTGCGATGGTCAATGTTCTTTCTGTAGTTATGATTTTTATCATTGTTGCGTTGACATTTAAATCGTTTGCTTTACCAATTGTATTGGTATTGACGATTGAGTTTGCAATTTCTATCAATATGGGTATTCCATATTTCACAGGTACAACTCTTCCATTTATCGCAAGTATGGTTATTGGAACAATCCAATTGGGTGCGACGGTTGACTATGCCATCTTAATGACGACTCGGTTTAAAGAGGAATTGGGTAATGGAAAAGGTGTAAAAGAGGCGGCCTTTATAGCGTTGCAGAAGTCGAGTGTTTCGATTATGACGAGTGGTTTCTCATTCTTTGCAGCTTGTATTGGTGTTTCTTTTGTTGCCAAGATGGATTTGATTAAGAGTTTGGTTATTCTATTAGCTCGTGGAGCTTTGATTAGTGTTGTATGTATCTTGTTTGTATTGCCTTCTTTATTGATTTTCTGCCACAAGTTCATTGAAAAGACAACGATGGGTTGGCCTAAGAGTCATTTGGAAGCGAAAGGAGAATAAAAATGAATTTAAATCATACAGTAAAGGTTGTGGGTAGTTTAATTTTGAGTGCTGTTATGGCCGGAAATATGATGCCTATTTATGCGACTGAAACAAGTAGTGATGATACAAATCCTACAGAAAAGACTGAGACTGTGTATGCAGTATTGAATGATGATGGTTCGGTTTCGAATACTATCGTTTCTAGCTGGCTACATGATGAGGATGGTATTTCTAATATTAAGGAAACTTTGAACTTAAAAAATGTAAAGAATATTAAGACAAATGAAGAGCCTAGTAAGAGTGGAAATACATATACTTGGAATGCGAGTGGTAATGATGTGTATTATCAAGGAGATGCCACAGCGACTCTTCCTGTTACTTTGAAGATTAAGTATGAATTGGATGGTAAAGAGGTTTCTAGTTCAAATATTGAGGGTAAGAGTGGTCATTTGAAAATGACTTTGTCATTTACAAACAATCAGTCTGAAACAAAGACGATTAATGGAAAGAATATTGTGATTCATCCTAGCTATTTGGCTGGTGGAATCATTAATATGAGTACGGGTAACTTCACGAATGTAAAGTGTGAGCAGGGTAAGATTGTGAATGATGGTTCGAATGAAATCTTGGCTTTTGCGAGTATTCCTGGTTTAAATGAGACTTTAGAGAGTGCTGGTTTATCAAAGGTAAATGATGAGCTTGGTATTAGTGATGATGTGACTGTAGAGGCTGATGTAGAAGATTTTGATTTGGGAAGTATCATGGTTGGTCTGACAAATGAAATCGATTTGGATAAAGAATTAGATTCGATTGCGGATGTTTCTGAGTTAACAGATGGTATTGATGAATTGGTAAGTGCTGATGATCAATTGATTGATGGTGCTAAACAATTGTATGATGGTACAACAACATTAAAGGAAGAGGCTACGCCATTAACAAGTGCAAGTGGTCAGGTCAGAACTCTTTCTAGTGGTGCTATTCAGTTAAATGATGGTGTAAAAGCATTACAGACAGGATTAACAACATATACAGCTGGTGTAAGTTTAGTGGATGCGAATATTTCTAAATTGTATGGGATTCCTCAAGGTGCTACTAAGATTTCTTCTGGTATGACAACAGTGAAAGAAAGTGGTTATTCATTAGTCTCTGCTTCTGCTACTCTTAAGGGTGGATTAACACAATTATCTACAACTTTAGCGGGTACTTCAGCTAGTGAAAGTTACAAGAATTTAATGGACAACGTTACAAAAGCTCAAACAGGTATTACACAACTTCAAACTGTTTTAAGTAGTTCGAAAACAGAGTTAGATAATTTACAAAGCACATTAAATACTGCATCAACTAGCTTAAGTGGATTAAGTGCTTTGGTTACTAACTTACAAACTATTCAAACTGCGATTGAAAATGATACAAAAACAGTTGATGCTGATAATCAAAAAATTGAAGCGTATAACAATACTGTAAATAGTGTACAATCAACCAAAGAAGCTTTAGCTAGTTCGATTGAAAGCCTAAAATCAGCTCGTGATGCAGCGAGTCAAACTGGAGCTGATGTAACAGATTTAAACAATAAAATTTCAGCATTAGAAAACCAATATAGTCAAATTGGTGATAGTACAAAATTAGAACAATTAACAACCTTAACAGATTTTAATAAAGCTTTAAGTGATTTAAGTACTATTTCTGGTCAATTAAGTAAAACTATTTCAAGTGTTAAAGATACATTGAATAGTTTGACTGGAGAAAATGGAAGTATAACTAAATTAAATGGATATCTTGAAGGCGCTAGTAAGAGTCTTACACAAATGAAAACTTTACTAGAGAACAGTAAAGCTGATACAGATGCAATGCAAGCTATGATTCCAACACTTCAAAAATCTGTAAATGGTTTATTGGCTTTATCAACTGCGGTTGATGGTGGAATTACTACTGTAAATGAAAGTTTACAAACATTAGCTGATTCATCTAAATCTGGCATTGATCAAGTAAAAGCAGGTACAAGTCAATTAACTTCAAATAGTAGTACATTAAATTCTGGTGCAGAAACATTATCTGAAGCTACAGGTACACTTGCATCACAAAGTGATACATTCAATGAAATGGCAGATGGACTTGATACATTGGGTGAAGCATTTACAACATTAAATGATGGTGCTAAACAATTGTATGAAGGACAACAACAATTTAAGGATGAAGGATTATCACAACTTCAAGAAAAGGTAAACTTGGGTGTTGAAGAATTAGATACATTACAATCTGTATTAGATGAAATTGAATCTATGAATAAGAAATATTCTTCTTACTCAGGTGCTCCAGAAGGAGCTACAGTAACATCTCGTTACGTATTCCGTACAAAAGATAGTTCAGAAGACTAATTTTCATGAGACACAACACTATTGTGTCTCTTTTTTTTGCTTTACTTTTTTACTTGAATACAGTATTCTATAGACACAGAAAAACTACTGGAAATGCAGTGGTTTCCTCTGAAATGATTTTATGCTAAAGCACTAATCAGATCTTTGGTGGAGAGTGGATTAGTGCTTTTTGCATTTAACAAGTATCTCAACTACGTAAATTAGTAAGCTTATCGCATTAATAATTTCTGCAATGTTGATTATAAACTTAATAGTATACATAAAAAGCAACTCCTCCTGTTATTTCAGAATCAGCGATTGCGTTAGCTAATAGTAATAGTATTAGCGCTTTTTCATCTCGCTAACAAGAGGTCCATCTTTTAGCCACTTCCAGTAG
>CAVGPK010000068.1:0-10305 GCA_963631155.1 bacterium
CTACAGGAGGTAGAATACATGATAATAGAATATTTAAAACAGAATTACACTCAAAAAAAGACAGATATTTATCAAGAACTAGCTCATTTTTCTAAGCGGTAGTAAAAACTTCAAATAAATTCAAAAATATGTTAGTATGTTTTTGAGGTTTTGTTACCATATGAATTTTTGCTAGAACAGAACAACATCCACTGATTGTTCCATCTGACCTATGTTTTGTTACCATATGAATTTTTGCTAGAACAGAACTTCACCTTGTCGCATGAAAGTATGTGCATAGTTTTGTTACCATATGAATTTTTGCTAGAACAGAACCATTCCAAAGTAATTATAAAAAGGCTATACGTTTTGTTACCATATGAATTTTTGCTAGAACAGAACGAAAAAAAATGAAACAACAAAACAACACAAGTTTTGTTACCATATGAATTTTTGCTAGAACAGAACCAAGGGTATGTCTATACCCTAGTAACGGCTGTTTTGTTACCATATGAATTTTTGCTAGAACAGAACCAGCTGGAGAAGAAGCATATAGAGCTTATCGTTTTGTTACCATATGAATTTTTGCTAGAACAGAACACATCCCTTCGCTATTGGTACGTAATCAATGTTTTGTTACCATATGAATTTTTGCTAGAACAGAACTATATGCTCTAAAGTTTCTTTATCCTGGTAGTTTTGTTACCATATGAATTTTTGCTAGAACAGAACAAGAAATTGAAATAACGTATCGAGAATATAGTTTTGTTACCATATGAATTTTTGCTAGAACAGAACTGTCGCATTTTGTGTGAACGTTTGGTCTATGTTTTGTTACCATATGAATTTTTGCTAGAACAGAACGCGTCATTGCCGTACCCGTTGCACTTGCAAGTTTTGTTACCATATGAATTTTTGCTAGAACAGAACTGAAGAAGTGAACGCATTTATCAAAAGATTGTTTTGTTACCATATGAATTTTTGCTAGAACAGAACCATTGGATTGATTAATACCTGTAGCTCCACGTTTTGTTACCATATGAATTTTTGCTAGAACAGAACTAGTCGAGGTTGCACCTGATGCAAAACGCGGTTTTGTTACCATATGAATTTTTGCTAGAACAGAACAATAATTGTATTTCATAAAGACATTTTCGAGTTTTGTTACCATATGAATTTTTGCTAGAACAGAACCATTTGTTTTGGCTTCCTCTGCAGTTGTCTGTTTTGTTACCATATGAATTTTTGCTAGAACAGAACCAACAGATTTAGGTACTGCGTATATACAGAGTTTTGTTACCATATGAATTTTTGCTAGAACAGAACTTAAATTTTCATGCGCCGCTTTAATTGCCTGTTTTGTTACCATATGAATTTTTGCTAGAACAGAACTCCATCTCCATAAGCTTAACCACCATTTCTGTTTTGTTACCATATGAATTTTTGCTAGAACAGAACTAGAAACTGGTATTACAGTTAAAGCTAATAGTTTTGTTACCATATGAATTTTTGCTAGAACAGAACTTGTAAGGATAGATAATACCCCTGCCAAGAGTTTTGTTACCATATGAATTTTTGCTAGAACAGAACATTATATCTTTTTTGAACTTACTGACAACCGTTTTGTTACCATATGAATTTTTGCTAGAACAGAACTCTTGATGTCTTCTATTGATTTAGTCATCCGTTTTGTTACCATATGAATTTTTGCTAGAACAGAACGAGCGCAGTGTTGGGACTTGCTAGCCAAGTGTTTTGTTACCATATGAATTTTTGCTAGAACAGAACTAAAAGACAGCATAGGAGGCAATGACCTGTGTTTTGTTACCATATGAATTTTTGCTAGAACAGAACTTGAGAAAATTATCGAAAGCGTGAACGCAAGTTTTGTTACCATATGAATTTTTGCTAGAACAGAACTTTTATACCCCATCTATTTCTATCCTGTGTGTTTTGTTACCATATGAATTTTTGCTAGAACAGAATATATGATGATTGCTTGATGTGATATCTATTGATTGTTATACACGGCAGGAGTGATCCTGCTTTTTATGTGAAATTTTGTCAAAATAATGGATATAAGATACAGTATGGTATAATTCTATATGTAGGTGATAGAGTGATATTATTTATTAAAAGTTTACCAAGACTAGTAAGAAGTGCAAATAAAGATATGCATCGACATTTTTCGATGACCTTTTCTTCTATCGTGTCGATTGGTATCGCATTATTGATGGCCTTATTTATGTTTGTGATTTATATGAATGTAGGACAATTTACCAATCAAATCGAAGAAGGATTTATGATTCAAGTATCGATTAATCCAACTTTAAATCAAGAAAAAGTGGATCAGCTTGAAAAAAAGATTGAATCGATTTCGAATGTAAAAAGTGTGACATATTCAAGCAAAGAGGATGAATTGGATGCACTAATCAAAGAAAATGGAGATATGTTTAAACAATATAAGGGAGAAAACAATCCTTTATATGATGTTTTTGAGGTGGAATTAAAGGATAATTCAACAATTCAAAAAGTGACAAAGAAAATCAATTCGATGTCTGGTGTTGTAGAAGCAACCTATGGAGGAAGTTCCATTTCCATTTTAGTAACCGTATTTAAAAATATACGCATATGGGGAAGTGTCTTTGTTGGATTGATGATTTTTATTGCCCTATTCTTGATTCGTAGCACAATAAAAATGACAATCCTTGTACGAAAAGATGAGATTTGGATTATGCGTACGGTTGGTGCATACAACTGGTACATCTCCTTTCCATTTGTTTTGGAAGGAATGTTTATCGGCTTTTGGGGAGCATTAGGACCAATTCTCATTTGTATATTTGGATATACAGCCCTATATCATATGATGGATGGAATGTTCTTTAGTAATATGATGACCATGTTAAATCCGTATCCCTTTGTTTTATGGACATCCTTAGCCATTTTAGCTATTGGAATGCTTGTCGGAATGCTAGGTAGCTATTTGGCCGTTAGAAAATATGTGAGGTGGACACGATGAAAAAACAAATAGTAATCACGCTAAGTTCAACCGCTCTTATTCTATCGAATATTATGCCTGTATGTGCCGAAGATTACTCGGATACAGAGAGTTGGTATGCGAAATGTTCGCAAGCACAAACGACACAAGAAGGTGTAAAAGCTTGTGAAGGGTTTAGGGAATACCAAAACAGTCGTAAGGATAGCTTACAAAAGAGTATTGAATCATATAATGAAAGTATTTCTTCTTTGGAGTCGGATACAGCCAAAATAGAAGAGCTTGCCCAACAACAAAAAGAATTGATCACAAATTTACAAGATCAAATTAGTGAAAAAGAAAAGTACATTGAATTGATTGAGGAAAACATCAAAAAGTTAGAAGAACAAATTGCTCAAAAAGAAGCTGAAATTGATGTTTGGAACAAACAAATTCAAAAACGAATGAAAAGCGAACAAACAAATACAGGAACCAATATGGTCATTGATTTGATCATGGGATCCGATAGCTTATCAGATATGTTACGCCGTATTATGGGAATCGAAAGAATTACGGAAGATGATCAGTCTCAAATTGAAAAATTGAATGCATTAAAAGCTGAATTACAACTTCAGCAAGAAGAACAAGAACGTTTGAATGAGGATGCCAAATCGGAAAAGAAGGATTTGGAAAATCAAAAACAACAGGCAACCGAATTGGAAGAATCCTACAATGCGTTAGTGGCTCAATATGAACAACAAATTGCACAGCTACAAGCGCAAAAACGTGAAGCTCAAGTTGATATAGATTCGATTCGTGACTTTGTGATTTCTACTAATTTTTCAGGTGGAAGTATTTCAAGTGTATCTGGATTTATTCATCCTGTACAAGGTGGTTCAAAGAGTGCTGGTACATGGGCTTATAATGGTGGAGGCTTACATTTAGGATTAGATTGGGCTGCACCAATTGGAACAAGCGTTGTCGCTCCAGCCAATGGAATTATTTTATATGCGAATGCACCGGTAGGATCCAATAGTGGATATTTAGGAAACTGGTCAGGATATCCATATGGTGGTGGAAATACGATTGAAATGTTATGTAGTGTAAATGATACATTATATGCCGTTAGCTTTGCACATTTATCTCAAACTTTCTATGTTTCTGCAGGTCAAAGTGTATCGCAAGGTCAAACCATTGCGCTATCAGGAAATTCCGGAAATTCATCCGGAGCACATACGCATATTGAAGTGTATAATTTAGGCTCTATGTCCATTGATGATGCGATTAAACGATTTAGCTCTGGCGCTGATTTTGCGTGGGGAACAGGATGGTCATCAACATCCACTTCATGTGAAGCAGGACATGCCACGCCTTGTCGTGAGCGTCCAGAAAATTTCTTTAGTTAGGAGAGAAAAAATGATTGATTTAAAAAATGTATCAAAAGCCTATCCCAATGGGGTACATGCTCTAAATGATATAACGCTTCAAATTGAAAAGGGAGAATTTGTCTATGTCATTGGGGCTACAGGTTCTGGAAAATCAACTCTGATTAAAGTATTAAATGGTGAAGAAATACCAGATGGTGGAACGGTCATGGTCAATGGTGTGAATGTTGGAAAGCTTAAGCATCGAAAAGTTCCATATTACAGACGTAATGTTGGCTGTGTGTTTCAGGACTATCGATTATTGCCAAAATTGACGGTTTATGAAAATATTGCGTTTGCCCTGGAAGTTGTGGGTATGCCGCGAAAACAAATTCGTAAACGTGTATTTGATATTTTGGAAATGGTGGATTTAAAAGAAAAGGCAAGAAGTTATCCGGATGAATTGTCAGGGGGACAGCAGCAGCGTGTAACGATTGCGCGTGCCATTGCGAACCAGCCTCAGATTTTGATTGCGGATGAACCAACGGGAAATTTGGATCCAGAAAAAAGCTTGGAAATTATTGCCTTGCTTGAAAAGATCAATGAGAAATTAAATACAACGATTGTGATGGTTACTCATGATATTGTGTTGGTGAATCGTTTTAAAAAGAGAACGATTACTTTGGATAAAGGGTATGTGGTCCATGATTCGCAAAGAGGTGGGTATAAATCTGTATGACAGGAATAAGAACATTTCTTTATGAATTAAAATATGCCTTTATTGGCATGAAGAGAAATTTCATGCTTTGTCTTTCCGCTATGAGTGCTATTACTGTGACTTTATTATTGGTTGGATGTATTTTGGTACTTGGAATTCATGTGAACTATTTTTCAAATGACATCAAGAAAGATTTGAGTGTTCATGTTGTCTTAGATGAAAATATTAAGACGGATGAAGACATTCAAAAAATGAAAGATTCTATTTCTTCTCTTTCCAATGTTTCTAAGGTGGAATTATCGAGTGCCGATCAAGAACTTGAATTGATGATCAAGGAGAAGGGAGAGGCTTTTTCCGTTTATCGAGGAGAAAACAATCCTTTGTCGAATGCGTTTTTTGTCTATGTAAAGAATGCAGATAAAATTGAAAAGACAAGTCAGAATATTGAAAAGTTATCTGGTGTATCCAGTGTTGCGTATGGTGGAAGTAGTGTTACGACTTTGGTTGATATGCTTTCGATTGTACAAAAAATAGGATATGGAATTGTGGCCTTGCTTGTGGTGCTATCGTTGTATTTGATTTTTAATACAATTAAAACAACAATTGATTCTAGACAAGATGAAATCATGATCATGCGTACGGTTGGGGCAACGAATGGTTTTGTGAATAAGCCATTTATTGTGCAGGGCATTGTGATTGGATTATTGGGTGCTCTTCTTCCTTTTTTGACTTTATATTTTGGTTATCAAACCTTATATACATCTTTTTCAGGACAGATTTTTACACCGTTATTTACACTGTTTAAACCGGAATATATCTATATTCGAGTGGGAGGCTGCATCTTTTTGATGGGAATTCTCATTGGTGGTTTTGCTTCTTTTTTGGCCACTCGAAAATATTTAAAAATGAAACGATAGGACGAAAACCTATCGTTTTTATGATATAGTAATGTGGTTAGGGGGATAATCATGAATAAAAGAGCCCAAAAAATATTAGGAGTCGCATTGTGTTTTGTATGCTTTTTTGCAGGCGTCAGTGTTCCGCTTGTATTAAAAAAATCGGATACAAAGAGCGAGGAACAGGAAAAGTTTGAAACGATTTATTCTACATTGACTAATAATTGGTATTATTCGAATAAAATTAAAAATTTAGATACGAAATTAATGGAACAAGCTATCGTGGGTATGACAACCTTAGATAAGGATGCGCACACAAATTATTTTGATTTAGAGCAGGCACAGGCTTTTTCTACATCCTTACAGGGAAGTAGTGTAGGTATTGGTGTAAGTTTTTATATTAATGAAGATAAGAATTTTGTCGTTTCGAATGTATATATAAATTCGACGGCAGATAAAAAAGGATTACAGCCAGGAGATATTATTCTTTCTTTTGATGAATTGGTATGTAGTGAGAATGATTCGGATACGATTATTAAATATATTAAGTCGAATGAATCCAAGAATGTGAAAGTAAAATATGTTCGTGATGGAAAAGAGTATACGGTGAATTTAACGCCGGGTACCTTTGATTCTACGGTTATTTGTAATGTATATGATGGTTATGGTGAAATTATTTTATCAAGTTTTTCAGAGAATAGTGGAAAAGATTTTGCGAAAGCTATGGCAAGACTTCAAGATGCTGGTATCACAAAGCTTGTATTGGATTTAAGAAATAATACGGGTGGTTATTTAAATGCGGCTTTAGAGGTGGCTTCAAGTCTACTTCCTGAAAATTCGGTTGTCTTTAATGAGAAAGATAAAGATGGCAATTGGAATGAACAAAAGACGAAGGATTCTTTTTCTCAGATTAAAATGGATCAGATTGTGATTTTACAAAATGGAAATACGGCGAGTGCAAGTGAAGTGTTGATTGGTGCTTTAAAGGATAATTTGGAAGATGTTGTGACTTGTGTGGGTACAAAAACATATGGAAAAGGAACAGAACAGGTGAGTGTGCCTTTTTCAGATGGAACAAGTTTGAAATATACAACGAATCGTTGGTATACGCCAAATAAGAAGAGTATCAATAAAAAGGGGTTTAAACCCGATATTAAGGTGAAGGATAGTTCAATTCGTTCTGTAACTTATACGAAGATGAAAAAGAAGAGTATTATTAAGAAGGATACGGTTCATGATAATGCCAAGGCGTTACAATTGTTTTTACAATATTTAGGCTATAATGTGGATCGTACGGATACTTATTTTTCAAATGCGAGTAGTGAGGCTTTAAAACAATTTCAAGCAGATAATGGATTAGAGACGAGTGGGGATTGTGATAAAGAATGTTGGGATCTTTTGGTGAAGAAGGCTACCTTAAAATTGAATGAGAATAGTCAAGATGATGTGCAACGACAACAAGCAATAGAAGAATTAACAAAGTAGGAGGATTCCTACTTTTTCTGAATTGAGGTGAAATTATGGCAGATGATAAATTTGAATTGGTCAGTGATTATAGGCCAAGTGGAGATCAGCCTGAGGCAATTGATAAGCTGGTTTCTGGATTAGAAGAAAATAAAAAATACCAAGTATTACTTGGGGCAACGGGAACGGGTAAGACGTTTACGATTTCGAATGTGATTGAAAGGGTGAATCGTCCAACTTTGGTGTTTGTGCATAATAAGACGTTGGCAGGACAATTGTATTCAGAGTTTAAAGAGTTTTTTCCACATAATCGTGTTGAATATTTTGTGTCCTATTTTGATTATTATCAGCCAGAAGCCTATTTGCCAAAGACCGATACGTATATTGATAAGAACACTAAGACAAATGAAGAGTTAGACATGCTTAGAATGGCGGCTGTCAATAGTGTTTTGGAAAGAAGAGATACGATCATTGTGGCTAGTGTTGCCTCTATTTATGGTGCAAGTAATCCGGAACAATATCGTCATATGATTTTTTCTTTAAGAACAGGTCAGATGATTGAGCGTAATGAATTGATGCTTGCGCTAGTTCATCAACAATATAAACGTAATGATAGTGATCCTTTAAGGGGGACATTTCGTGTTCGTGGAGATGTGATTGAGATTACACCTGGTCATACAGATCGCTATTTGATTCGTATTGAAATGTTTGATGATGAGGTGGAAAGAATTTGTGAAGTTGATCCAGTAACGGGGCATGTGAATCAGTCATATCAATTGTATATTATTTATCCAGCTAATGGGTATGCGACAAGTATGGATATTATTCATCGTGCAGCCCATACGATTGAGGAAGAATTAGAAGAGAGATTGGAATATTTTGATTCGGTAGACAAGCCTTTAGAGAAGGAAAGATTGGAGCAGAGATGCCGCTATGATATTGAGGCTTTAAATGAGTTTGGTGTGTGTCCGGGTATTGAGAATTATTCTAGGCATATTGATGGAAGGAAGCCTGGAGAAAGGCCGTATACTTTGTTTGATTATTTTCCAGATGACTATTTATTGGTTGTCGATGAATCACATGTATCTTTACCGCAAATTAGGGGTATGTATAATGGTGATAGGGCTAGAAAACAGGTTCTGGTAGATTATGGATTTCGCCTTCCAAGTGCTTTGGATAATCGTCCTTTGAAATTTGATGAGTTTGAAGGCTTGATTAAAAATGCGATTTTTGTATCCGCAACACCTGGTGATTATGAGTTGGAAAAGACAAATAATACGGTTGTTGAACAGATCATTCGTCCTACGGGCTTGTTGGATCCGGTTGTGGAAGTGCGTCCTATAGAGGGTCAGGTTGATGATTTAGTGGATGAAATCAAAGAGAGAATTGAGCGTAAAGAAAGAGTTTTGATTACGACTTTAACGGTTCGTATGGCTGAAGATTTGACATCTTATTTGAAGGGCTTGGATTTAAAGGTGGCATGGCTTCATCATGAGGTGACGACGATTGAGCGTACTGAAATCATTCATGATTTACGCTTGGGTAAATATGATGTATTGGTTGGTATTAACTTACTTCGTGAGGGATTGGATATTCCTGAAGTGAGCTTGATAGCGATTTTGGATGCGGATAAAGAAGGCTTTTTACGTTCTAGAAGATCTTTGATTCAGATTATTGGTCGTGCCGCACGTAATGCGGATGGAAAAGTTATTATGTATGCCGATCGTATAACACAAAGCATGCAGGAGGCAATTGATGAAACGAATCGTAGGCGTACGATTCAGATGGATTATAATGAGGTGCATGGTATTGTTCCAAAAACGATTATCAAACCAATTCATGAAGTGGTTCGTTCCAAGGAAACAAAGGAGATGACCGCTAAATTCTTGAAGAAGAAAAAGATGTCGGTAAAAGATAAGGAGCAGATGATTCAAAATATTGAGCGTGAAATGAAAGAGGCGGCTCGTACTTTGGATTTTGAGCGTGCAGCAAGTCTTAGGGATATCTTGTTTGAAATGAAAGGTGAATAGGGAATATAAACACTCTGTTTTTTCGTTTTGTAAATTCAATGAAGAAAAGTAAAAAGAATCTTTTGAATGGTATTTTTGAGGCAAATGGATTTGGTTGACAGTTGTATAAAATAAAGAAGAGCATATTGCCTTTATATGGACATATGCTCTGTTTTTATAGTTAGTAAATATTGTGTGTGAATGAGTTAATCATAGTTTTTTAGAATTTCTTTTAATTTCTCGCAATATTCAGATATGTATTCTTCAGGACCTAGAATAATTACTTCTTTTAAGAATCTAAAAAAGTAATTTTCAAATTGCATTTTAGAACAATCGAAATAATAGATTCCATTTTTGGGTTCGCTATAATTGAGAGGTACGGGCTTTTCTAGGTAGAAACTGTGAAATAATTTTTTTCCTCTTTCTGTTAATTTAATTTTGTAGATGTTATTTTCATCTATCGGAAATTGAACACCATTTGTTTTCATTCGCTTAAAATACGTTGACATATCATTACTGAAGATGCAAGGATAAGCAAGGGGTGTTACAGAAGAAATATTATATAGATGGATAGTGTTTGCATGTTCTTTTTCGTTTATTACAATTTTATGCACGACATAATTGAATAATTCTTCTTTTGAAACACAAATCTCATATGGACTGATGATTTGCATTTTGTTATTTGGCTTGGTTTTGATTTTTACTTGTTGATTATTTTGGATGGCTTTGATCAATTGTTCGTAAACGCTTTTAAATACGATTCTTTCTCTTTCATATAATGGCTTTTCTAAATAGGAACAAAGAATGTTTAGGATATATTCTGATCTTGAGATATATGCTAAACTTGGATTAAATTCTATGACCTTCTGCTCTTTTATGGGATCTGGATTTAAAATGAAAT
>CAVGPK010000069.1:0-9977 GCA_963631155.1 bacterium
ACTATCAGGATATGTATAGAAATGAAGGTATTGCTGAAACAATTTGTGCATTTTCTAAAACAATGTCTGTTGAACAAATTGCCACTGCACTTGATAAAAGTGTTGTTGAAATCGAAGACATTTTAAAAGACTGATTTATTCATCAGCCTCTGGGCCTGCAATTTCTGCAGGTTTATTTAAAATATACATAAATTCTTCACCTGTAATGGTTTCTCTTTCGTATAAGAATTTGGCAAGCTCATGTAACTTCATCTTATTCTCTTCAAGAATTTGATAAGCTTCATCATGAGCTTTTTTAATTAAAGCGATGGTTGCTTCATCAATCTTTGTAGCTGTTTCATTTGAACAAGCAAGACTTGTATCTCCACCCAAATATTGATTGTTTACCGTTTCTAAAGCTGTCATACCAAATTCTTCAGACATACCTAAACGAGTAATCATAGCTCGTGCTAATTTTGTAGCCTGCTCAATATCATTAGATGCTCCGGAAGTAATCGAATTAAAAACTAATTCTTCAGCACAACGACCACCTGTATATACCATAATCTTTTGGTAGGCTTCTTCCTTTGATAGTAGGTTTTGTTCACCTTCTTCTACCTGCATCGTATAGCCTAAAGCACCCTTGGTACGTGGAATAATCGTAATCTTATGAACAGGTGCCGTATTCTTACATTTAGCCGCAACAAGTGCATGACCAATCTCATGATAAGAAACAATCATTCTCTCTTTGTTTGAAATAACGGCACCCTTCTTTTGCTCGCCCGCAATAACAATTTCAATGGCTTCTTCTAAATCCTTTTGGACAACCGTTTTACGGTGATCACGAACCGCAAGTAAAGCTCCCTCATTAATAATGTTGGCAAGCTCCGCACCGCTTGCTCCAGCACTCGCTCTAGCAATCACATTAAAATCAACACTATTTGAACACTTAATATCTTTGGCATGAAGCTTTAAGATAGCCTCTCTACCAGCTAGGTCTGGAAGTTCTACTGGAATTCTTCGATCAAAACGACCTGGACGCGTTAAAGCAGGATCTAAAGAATCGGGACGATTGGTTGCCGCAAGTAAGACAACACCCTTGGAACCATCAAAACCATCCATTTCCGCCAACAATTGGTTTAATGTTTGTTCACGCTCATCATTACCATTCATTCCTGCACCATCACGCTTTTTACCAATCGTATCAATCTCATCGATAAAGACGATACAAGGCGCTTTTTCACGAGCCTGTTTAAATAAATCACGAACCTTCGCAGCACCTCGACCTACAAACATTTCCACAAATTCACTACCTGAAATCGAAAAGAAAGGAACACCCGCTTCACCAGCTACCGCTTTTGCAAGCAGTGTCTTACCAGTTCCAGGAGGACCTACAAGTAAGGCTCCTTTTGGCATTTTAGCGCCAATTGCCGTATATTTTGCAGGATTGTTTAAAAAATCAACAATTTCTTTTAAATTTTCTTTGGCCTCCTCTTGACCGGCGACATCATTAAAGGTTTTACCTGTTTGTTCTCCTTTATAGACTTTGGCATTGCTTTTGCCTAAATTACCAAGGCCAAATCCTCCACCTTGATTGAAAGACATTTGATCGTCTCCCATCTTCTTTTGCAGACGTTTAAACATCCAAGAACCAAACCCCCAGAATATGATTAAAGGTAAAAAGAAGGAAATAAGACTTGAAAGAATAGGGCTCATTTGTTGCTGATACACCTGACCAAATTTAGCTCCTGCTTTATCTAAACGATTCACTAAATCGGCATCATTCATGACTCCTGTTTGATACGTTTTATTGGAATCATCCTTCAAAGTGTAATAGATATCTGTATCCTCAATTTGTACGGTATCCACCTGCTTTTCCTCAATCTTATTTAAGAAAGTTGAATAGTTTGTCGATTCAATTTTTGAATTAAAAAGACTAGGAAACACAAAATAATTTAAGGCCATAATAATCAATAAAATAATGATGTAATATCGATATAAAGGCTTTTTTTGATTGTTCATATAAAAAATCTCCTTTTTCTAAAGTGATTTCATTATACCTGTTTTTAGCACTCAGTCAACACGAGTGCTACACTTAACACAATTCCACACAATTCCACGAAAAAACAGCATGACTAAGCATGCTGCGTAATTCGAAGAATATGAATTAATAAATAAGTTTTTTCATCTTCTGTTATTGTTTTATTTAATAATTCTTGAATATACTTTTGGATTTGTTCTACACATTCTACTGCCTTTTCATTTTTAGAAATATAGATTTCTTGATTTTGATTCACAAGCATTTTATCTTCCAATAAACGCTGTAAGAAAAATTGCATATGAACCACAAAACGAGAATAATGAATCGAGTTTTCGTCAATGGAAAAGCCATAATGAAGTTGAATGATTTTAAAAATATCCTTCAACATTTTCACCATCAACATTCCATTCTCACTAGACAACTTATTATCTTTAGAATCAATTTGTGCATTCACAAAATGAAAGGCAATATTCCCGGCTTCCGCTTCAGGTAGTAAAACATCTAATTTTTGATTGATCATCTCAACAATGTCACAACCAATCATAAATTCATTGGGATAAAATTTCTGAATCTCCCACAACATGCGATTTTGTAGAACAATCCCCTTATGGTATCTTTCTACGGCATAGAGTAAGTGATCGAGTAAGGTAACAAAAATTTGTTCGTTTAATGGCGTAGGAATTTTAGCTTGCGCATAAGAAATAGCTTCTTGGCAAAGCTCAATATATTCTATTGGAGCTTGTTCTAAAACTTCAAGATAATTCTTTTTTGTTTGATCTTGAAGAACATAGACTTTCTCACAATCTTTCTCATCTAAAGTGTCTCCTACTTTATAGGAAAAGCGTAAGCCTTTGCCCATCGCAATCATTTCCTGACCATCTTTTGTCACCAACAACATATTGTTATTTAAAAACTTTTCAATCACCATATTCTTACCCTTTATACATTTTTTCCGTTTGTCGCAATTACATCTTTATACCAATAAAAACTATCTTTTTTATAACGCTTCAATTCTTTTAAATCAAACTCATCACGATCCACATAAATAAAACCATATCGCTTTTGATAACCTTGATGCGTACTAACAACATCTAAAGCAGCCCAAGGACAATATCCTAACATCTTGACTCCATCCGTGATTGCGAGCTTCATTTGATGAAGATGTTTCTGAATAAAATCAATACGATATTCATCGTGAATTGTACCATCTTCGTTTAAAACATCCTTTGCACCAATGCCATTTTCAGTAATTAAAATCGGCAAGTGATATCGCTCATAGACCTTTCTTAAAGTATAACGGAACCCGACAGGATCAACAACCCATCCATATTGTGTTTTTTCTACATATGGATTTTCACTAGGACGATACACTCCTTGTTCTCCCAACATAATTTGTTGATCACCTGCACGAGCAGCTACATCACTAGAATCTCCTTTACTGGCGGCAATGGTTGCGGTTGAATAATAGTTCATCGCAATAAAATCTGGATAAGCTCCCTTTAAAATATCTTCATCCCCATCTTGAATATCTGGAGCAATATTTCGATCTTCAAGATAAGCCCAAGCAAGAGAATGATATTTTCCAAACACAGGAACATCCGCAAAGTTCCAACAACGCAATACTTCCCAATTGTGTGCAGCAATCGCATCTTCAGGACGACAAGAACCAGGATACATTGCCGTTAAATTAAGGGCAGGACCAATCTTAGCTTGAGGTAACATTTGATGAAGAAGCTTCATTACTTTTGCCTGCGCAAGCATCATGTGATGATTTTGTTGATAAAGAATCTTCTTATCTGGAAGTTTTCCACCCCTAGGCAAACCAATGGCACCCGGATGTAAAATCATTGTATTTTGTTCATTGATAGTAAGCCAATATTTTACTTCACTAAAGTTTTCAAACAATACTTTAGCATAATTCACAAACGCATCAATCGTATCTCGATTACTCCATCCACCCTTTTCTTCCAAGCAATAAGGTAGGTCAAAATGATACATGGTTACAATAGGCTCAATATTGTTTTTTCTACATTCCTCAATTACACCTTTATAAAAGGCAATTCCTTTTGGATTGACTTCGCCAACTCCATTTGGAAGAATTCTTGTCCACGCAATGGAAAAACGGTATGCTTTTAATCCCATTTCACGAAACAATTGAATATCTTCTTTGTACTTGTGGTAAAAATCACTTGCCACTGAAAAATCAGCCACACCACTAGGATGTTCATACATATCAATGATAGAAGGACTTTTTCCATCTTCATCAATGGCCCCTTCTACTTGATAGGCACTCGTAGAGGCTCCCCACAAGAAATCTTGTGGAAAGTCTTTTAATTTGGAATATATCATAATTTATTCCTTAATCTTTAATAATTCAGAACCATTTTCTACATTTGTAGCATTCGTGGGTTCAACCTTTGAAAACTGTGATGAATTTGTGATAATAATTGGCGTAATCGTGTCATACCCCTCTTTTTGGATTTGTTCTAAATCAAACTCTAATAAAAGTTGACCTTTTTTAACACGATCATTGATTTGAACTTTATCTGTAAAATATTTTCCTTGAAGATTAACGGTATCAATACCTACATGCATTAAAATTTCGATGCCATTATTTGATTTGATACCAATCGCATGCTTTGTAGGAAAGAATGCAGTGACAACACCATCACATGGGGCATATAATTTTCCAACACTAGGAACAATCGCAATTCCTTTTCCCATCACTTCTTTTGAAAAAACATCATCGTCGACTTCACTTAAAGGCTTAACTTCTCCTTGTAATGGAGAAACAATATCTACACAAGTATCCACTTCTTCTTGTACATCTTCTTTAAATCCTAGAATCCATGCCGCAACAAATCCAACTACGAAAGAAATAACAATTGTGATAATCGCATGAACTACGTTCATTGGGTTTTCACCAATAAAGGCAGGAATCGCAGTTAATCCTGGAGAAACAAAGGCATAACGTACAAGACCTGAAAGACCTGCATAAACTCCTCCAGCTGCTCCACCAATCATAGAAGCAATAAATGGACGTTTTAATTTTAAAAGCACACCGTATAAACAAGGTTCTGTAATTCCCATAACGGCTGTAAATCCTGAAGAAGAAGCTAATGATTTTAGGTTTTTATCTTTGGCCTTAACCGCAACAGCTAAAGTAGCTCCACCTTGTGCAATATTTGACGCAAGCATACCTGGGCCATTCACAATTTCATATCCTAAAGTTGAAATTTGACTTGTTGCGATAGGTGTCATGGCCCAAGCCGTTCCTGTTAATGTTAAGAAAGGTTGGAAAGCTCCCATCAACATTGGAATTAACCAGCTACATTTATCATTTAAAACATTCGCTCCACTTTGAACAACATCATTCAAGAAGTTTCCTAATGGTCCAACAATTAATAATGCGATTGGGATAGAAATAAACATGATTAGTAGTGGTTTTAAGAAAAATTTAATGATGCTTGGAGAATATTTTTCGGCAAATTTTTCAACATAAGACATAATCCATACACTTAAAATAATTGGAATAACGCTATATGAATAATCCATTAAGACAACGCCAATGCCAAAGAAAGTAAGGGGATTTCCTGCGCTGACCATGCCTGACCAAGTTGGATGAAGTAAAGCACATGCCATTGTCATAGCCATGATTGGGCTGACTTTAAATTTTTGCGCTGCACCATACGCAAGTAAGATAGGCATGAAATAGAATGGGGCATCTGAGATAAAGTTAATGATTTCATAGGTTGAGCTTGTTTCATTGACTAGGTTAAATAAAACTAAAATTGATAAAACAGCCTTAATCATACCTCCACCAATTAAGGCAGGAATGACAGGGGTAAATGTTGTTGAAATAACACTGATGATTCGATTGATAATATTTCCTTTTTCTTGAGTTGATTCTTCCGCATTGTTTTCATTTAAATCACCAGCTTGAGATTTAATAGCTTTAAAAACTGATTGAACCTCATTACCAATGACAATTTGAAATTGTCCACCCTTATCGACAACACTTATAACGCCTTGTAAGGATTCAATGTTTTTTGCGTTTACTTTTGTTTGATCATAAAATTCAAAACGTAAACGAGTGGCACAATGTGTAAGTTGTTTGATGTTTTCAATACCACCAATATTTTGGATGATATCATTTCCTAATTTTTTGTAATCCATATTCTCTCCTTCTAGGCTGAACAATAAAAAAAGACCAAGAAACAAAAGTGTACTATCGTACATCTTTATCGTTATCTTGGTCTTGCCTGCATTACCAGTAACAGCCGTTTGTATTACGGAAACTATATTAACATAAGATTATTAAAAATCAAGCACTTTTTTGAAAAGGCTTACAGCCAAAAACGATTTTCATCAGAATGCGGTATTGGATGATTTTAATAGGTAACCGTCAAGTACAATCAACAAAAATTTAATTAAGTAATGCGGAACATTGAATTGTTAAATCATTGTCATTTAATAATTTCATATCTAAAAGAATTTTTATCATCATTTCTTTGTTACCTGTTTCCTTACAGTAATCTAAAATAAAGTTTTGTACTAAAGAGATATCTTCAAAAATGTTGTTTTTTAGAAGAGCTTGATAGTAAGAAAGAACGTTTGATTCAAATTTATTATGCTCTGTTTGTATGCGTGCACGAATCGCATATAAGAAGTATTTGTAAACTTCCGAGGAGTGTGACTCCTCTTTTTTTATTTCATCTAATGCATTTTGTTTCTTTTTAAGATGGTACAGGGAAAGAGGTATAAAGTATGATAAATCATGTGATTTGTCATCATTTTCTCTTGCGAGTTTTGTATATTTTATGCATTCCTCATATTCTTTGTTCAATAAAGCATTCCATGCCAAGCAATGATAAATGATATCCGTTTTATAAATAAAATGATCATTAACTGAAGATTGAAGTATTTTTAATAGCTTTTCTTTTGCATCTTTATAGAGACCAAGGTCGGTTAAGATAATGCATTCAAACATATCTACTGTAATGCTTCGACTATAATTATTATGGTATTTTAATAGGGATTTGCTGTTTATGCATGTTTTATAAGCTAAGATGGATTGATTGGATTCTGCATAAATGCTGATAAGTTGAAAAATATTCATCGCATAAACGATAGAGGAAGGGTTACAGATGCTGTTGGATTTTGTAAAATACCCAAGTGCAATTGGATTTGTTGATGAGTTTTTCTTATAGTACATACCCAATAAAGAATAATAAATGGCGATTTCATCTATTTGGAGACAATTCAAATTTCGATTTAAGATATATTTGATTTCTTCGGCTTTGTTAATAGAATTTGTTCTTAAACAATAAAAGAATTCAATGATTTGAAACACAAAGTAACCATATGAATTTAGCAATTTTTCTTTTGAATTTTTAATGTTTTCATATGTATCATTAATGGATGTACTTCTTTCATAAAAATAGTTTTTATAAATATCAAATAAATAATTTCTAGATTGATTGTATAATTTATAATTTGTATTAAAATTTGTACCCAATACTTTATCTAATTGTGAACTTAATCCTTCTGGGAAATGCCTTTTTCCATTCTCTAATTCACTTAAAAATCCTTTGTTTATTCGAAGTTGATTGGCCAAATGAGACAAAGAAATGTCAAGTTGGTTTCGCTGTATTCTATAATAAGCACCTGCTATTCTTTCTGTTGGAATTGATAGATTAAGAGGGTTTTGCTTGGGCTGAAATGGCATAAAATAAAATCTCCTATTGCGATAATTATCACATGATACACCTTATGATTCAAGAGATTTAAGGAGTTAGTAAACGTAAGCTATAAAAATGTTAAAATCTTCTTTATATTTAGATTTTTTGTGTTTGTTATATAGTGAATTCAGCTATATTTGTATAAAAAAATACAATGAAAAAAATTACAGTTTGTAAACATGAAAAGATTTACAAAGTATTTTTTCGATTCTATAATTTGGACAACTATTTGAAAAGGAAAGAGAAAAATAAAAATGGATTGTCATTATTTAGGGTTGGAGGTGCAACCATGAAATTAAAAGCAAATAATATTCCGGAATTACTACAAATTGAATTAACGTATCAATGTAATTTAAATTGTGTTTTTTGTTATAACCCTTTACGTAATATGAATGTGAATAAGGATAAATTAGATAAAATTGTCGATAAGGTATGTGAAGCAAAAATTCCATTGGTTTATCTTATTGGTGGAGAACCAAGTATTCTTGGTGTGAATACTTTAAATATGTATATTGATAAATTATCGGAAACTTCCTCAGTTGCGATGGTGACAAACGGTTTTATTAAATTAAAGGGGATCTCAACAAAATTGGCTGTAATGGCTGTTTCCTTGCATGGATATGATGCTCAAAGTCATGAACGTTTTAATGGAGTAGAAGGAAGTTACGAAAAGGCTTTAGATTCAATAAAATATTATAAATCAATCGGATTAAATGTAAGATGTGTTGTTGTGCTAAGCGGATACAATTATGATGTAATGGATAAAATTTTATTAAATTGTATTCACGCAGGGGCGGATGAAATTTTTATTGACCGCTATGAGGACGGAGGAATTGGGGCAACTAACTCAAAAGAATATGCACTTAAACCGACCAATGAACAATTTAGAGAAGCTTTAACTCAAATTATTAAAATCAGGAATATGAATTTGATACCAAAAAATCATTTTGGATTTGGAACGGCAATACCATTTTGTTTGGATGAAAGACTTTTTAGTGAAGGATTATATTCTGGATGTGGTGCTGGTACAGATTTTTGCGCAATCACACCTGAGGGGGATGTCAGAATTTGTAATCAATCTAATAAGGTATATGGAAATATTTTAGAAAATGAAATGGATGAAATATGGAAAGATAGTAATATTAAAGATTATAGATCGCTTCAATGGGTTGGAGAACCATGTACAAATTGTAAGTTGTTGGAAATATGTCAATGCGGATGTAGAGTAGATGCAAATCAAGATTGCCCTTATTCTATAGATTATGCTTTAAGAGATGATTTGGACGGGACAATAAAGAATAATATTCGAAAAATAAATGAAGGACAGCTAAAAATAATTAATGACTATGAAGACTTTGAAAATGAAGATTTAGATAAAGAACAACTATTGCGGGCGGATAAATTTATAAATACGAACGAATATAAAGGACAATATTATTTAGTAATGCAATTTCAAGGGGTAAGAGTTGGAAAGTATGAATCGGAAATGATTCAGTTTATTAAAGAGAAACAAACATTCACCTTAGAAAATTTGTTTAAAAAATTTGATGAACTGGATCAAGAATCTGTTATTAAGTTTATTAAATTATTAATTTTTGAAAAAGCAATTCACAAAGTGTCGAGGAAAAAAAGATGATTGAAACTATAAATGAATTAAAAGATAGATTACGAATAATATTTCCGAATATTCAAGAGAGTTGTAAAAAATGCGGTTATCCAGATTGTAGAGGATACATATATTTATTGAAGGAAGAAGTCAATGATTTATTAAATGATGATATTGATGTAATTTGTTTGAATGAATCTGTTTATTTGATAGATAGTTTTCGAAGAAAAGAAAATGGTGAATTGGATTTAACGGAGTTTTCTCCAAAATGTATTTTGAGGTGTGAAGATGGTCGATGTAAAATTCATGATCAAAAGCCATTAATTTGTCTATCATATCCTATCATAATTGATAGATATCAGGATGGAAAAGACTATTGGGTATTTCATAAGCAATGTCAATATTATGTGGATGTCACAAAAGCGGGTAAGAAAGAAGAAGTTATACATGGTTTTATGAAATTAATAGAAGATATCTCTCCGAAATTAAAGTCAAAAATACAAAATGCATATTTTGATTATAGTTCAGTTGTAAGTAGCGATTATACAGATTGGGATATCGAGTTGATAAAGGAAGTAAAATAATATGTCAAAATGTAAAGGTAAATTAA
>CAVGPK010000070.1:0-9949 GCA_963631155.1 bacterium
GTGTGAAGGCATGTCCTAAAAAGGCATTGTAAAAAGGGGGATTAGTATGAAAAAAAGTGAAATACAAGTTACAGATAAATATACGATTATGATTGGATTAAATGATAAGGATACGTATGAACAAAAATTTTCAACGGATACTCTTGTAAAAATGATTCGTATTGTATGTAAAAATTATGCAGTTGCCTTTTCTTTAACACGAAATGAAGGTGGCTATATTCATGAGAATGGACATTTTACGCAAGAAAATAGTTTAGCCCTCTCTTTAATTGGTGCTACACAAGAAAATGTAGATGAAATCGCAGCCGATCTTTGTGCTATGTTTCACCAAGAATCAGTCATCATCACAAAGGAAAAAGTAGAATCCTATTATTTAACGGAATCTTTAGAAGACTAATTTTTTATAGGAATATATAAAATATATGATTTCAACGATTGCCGTAATCGCCCATGAAAAAACATAGAGTAAATAAAGCGATTGAATGGTATGAAAATACGCAAAGATGGTATAAATCCATAGAATACGAAAGAATACTGATCCAGTAATCACGGCAGCTGTAGGAAAAACACTTTTACCAAGTCCTCTAGAAGCGGCAGTGGTACAGTCCATAAAGGCCGATATACAATAGGAGAAGGCCATAATGGAAATTCGTTCATAGCCTGTTTTCATTACATTTAAATCACTTGTAAATAAGGATAAGAACACAGTTCGAAATATAAATAAGAGTAAACCTAAAACTAGACCAATTCCAAATGAATAGGCTAAGGATATTAGATAACTGTCTAATATTCTTTTTTTATTTCCTGCCCCTCTATTTTGCGCAATAAAGCTTGCACAAGCTGTATAAAAAGCAGCCATCATATCATAAATTATACTGTCCGCATTTGCTGCTGCGGCATTGCCTTCCACCACAACATGACTAAAAGAATTCACACTGACTTGTACAAATAAATTCGCAATCGCAAATAATGCATATTGAAAAGCTGCAGGAACGCCAAGTTCAATCAATCGAATCCATTTATCTTTATGAATTTTAAAACAATCAAGCCTCAATCCATAGGCTTCCTCACTTTTAAATAGAGCACGTAAAACTAGGCTTGCCGATACATATTGTGCAATCACACTGGCCATGCCTACACCCACTACAGATAGGTGAAATACAATCACAAAGACAAGATTTAAAATCACATTGATAATCCCCGCAACCATCAAATAATAAAGAGGTCGCTTTGTATCTCCTGCAGCACTTAATATAGAATTTCCACAATTATACATCGCAAGAGCCGGCATACTTACTAGATAGATTTTCAAATATTGACTGGCCTGATCTATCAATTGAGATTTCGTATTTAATACTTCTAAAATCCAATCTGTTAATCCAATTCCAACTACCATCACAATAAGACCGACAATAAGGCAAAAAAGAGCAGAAGTATGTACCGTTTCACAAATTCCCTTCTTATTTTTAGAACCAACATGTAAAGCTGTTAATACATTCACACCTCCACCAAGGCCTAAAAAAATCCCTGTAAATAAAGAGATTAATATCGTTGTAGAGCCAACAGCGCCAAGAGCAATAGCACCAGAAAACTTACCAACAACTGCCACATCCGATAGATTAAATACAATCTGTAACACGTTTGAAAACATTAAAGGACAACTAAAAAGTAAAATCTTTTTCCAAAGTGATCCTGTACACATATCCATTTCATATTTCATAAATAAACTCCAAACAAAACATTACCCATTATACTCCAACGATATACTTTTTCAACAAGCTTTGATTACACACAAGCATAAAAAACTGGAAGGACATATCCCTCCAGGTTGAGCGTCACAGTGCACTCCTTCGTTATTCTAAAAGTCATTGAGTAGTTTTTATGTATCCATAAAAGACCTTATTTTCATTAAAAAGTAAAGATATCCAATTCAAAATACAATTCATTTTTTAAACAAAACTCTTCAATAAATTTCGAATTTTGGAGATTTTTTCACATTGATTTTAAATAATAGAAATGACCACTGAAAGTGAAAATAAAGATTTAGTAGCTTTAAGCGAAAAATACTATGGCATAATCCTTAACAGCAATCAAAAGAACCATCTTTAATATGATATAATACATCTGGTGATTTCATTATGACATTATTACAATTAAGATACTTTATCGCGGTTGCAGAAGAAAAAAATATAACACATGCTGCAGAAAAGCTCTATACTTCACAACCTACGGTCTCTAGACAAATCCAAATGTTAGAAACAGAACTAGGATATTCTTTATTTGATCGTAGAACAAAACAATTAGAGCTTACTGAACCCGGAAGAATTTTATATGAAGGAATGGCTGAAGCGCTCTCTCATATCAACCTTACTTTAGAAGCCGCAAATATCGCATCACAAGGGAAAAGTGGCATTCTATCTATTGCGTTTCAAATCGGATACTATTGTGAATATATGTTTTTCCCACTATTAGAAGAACTAAAGAAATCATGGCCAGGGCTTGATATTCGTTGTACAAAATTGTCTACTTCACAACAATTAGATGCTTTAAAAACGGGTAGTGTAGATATCGTTATTGGAATTGATTTTCCCCATTGGAAAGAAGCGGGATATGAAGTTGAAATGATGCAAAAAGAAGAAACTTTGATTGTTATGTATAAAGATCATCCGTTGGCAAAAAAGGATCATCTCGAATACGATGATCTTGTTGGAGAAACATTCTTTTTAACAGAGCCGAATGGTTATGAAATCAAAAAGCTTTTCAATGGACTCTTCAACCTTACGGATGTAAAACAAATTGGAGTCGCAGAATCCGAAGTTGCCTACTTTAGAACTATGTCGGATTATGGACTAACAATATCCAACCCAAATGATCCCTATCTTACAAACAATCCATTCTTCCATACTATACCATTTGAATCGGACTATTCAGACAAATATGTATGTGTATATAATTCTCAAAACAAAAATCCTATCATTAATTTATTTTTGGAAATTCTAAAAGAAAAAATAGCTTAAACTAAGCTATTTTTTTTACTTTTGATTCCCTAATTCTCGACAATGTTCGACAGAAACCTTTACAAATTCATGATACATTTCATCAAATCCCATAGACTCAATTTTTTCTAGAGCCGTTACAGTAGCTCCACCTGGAAGTCGTAATGCTTTTTCTAAATTTTCCAAACTAATATCACTTGAAAGAATCATTTCAGCACTTCCTTTCATCGTTTCCGCAAACAATCGAACAGCATTTTCTGGATTTAATCCTAAATCAGAAGCTTCTTTTTTCATTAAATTCGCAATGTGATAGAAAAATCCAGGAGCCGATCCATTAAATGGAAGAATTTCAGCCATTTTTCCATCCGGAATTTCTTCTACCAATCCACACGAACTTAAAATTGCCGTTACATTCTTAACATCTTCATCTGTACAAGCTTTTGAACGAGATACCGCAAAAGCACCTTCCCCAACTTGGCTTGACATATTTGGCATACAAATGACAATCTTGTATCCTTTGCCAATCTTTTCTTCATACCAAGTCTGTTCAACACCTGTAACAACCGTCAACATAATTTGGTCTTTACGAATATTCGCAGCCAATTCATCAATGACAAATCCAACCACCTTAGGTGTAACACCCAACACTAACATTTCTGAGTTATCAATCAACTCTTTCATACTATGAAATGTAGTATATCCTCTTGAAGCATAATCCTTTAACACTTCTTCATTTACATCATAAATACCAATTTCTGCAGGATTATAGTCTTCATTTTTTTCTGCACCTCTATGCATAGCGCGGATAATATTTCCAGCTGCAATAAATCCATAACGTAACATGTATTTTATCCTCCTTAAATTATTGTTTTTATATATTTACCTACCGTTTCACAACACCATTTCATATGCTCATCATTTGGTACTTCCGTCTCTTTTAATGGATAGTTCAATCCAAGCTTTCGATAAGTATCTGTCCCCAGCTTATGATAAGGTAACAGTTGTAAATGATCTACTCCTGGCAATTCAGCTAAAAATTGTCCAAGAGCTTCTAAATCTTCTTTTGAATCATTAACACCAGGAATTAATGGTCTACGAATAATTAATTTTAAATTCGAAATTCCTTGCCCAGCCCTTTTAATATTTTCGAGAATTAAATCATTGGACACACCTGTATAGAATTTATGTTTTTCAAGATCCATGATTTTTAAATCGACAAAAGCTGTATTGGTACACCTCAATATTTTTTCAATTTTCGACCACTCACCATAGAATGAAGTTTCAATACAAGTATTTATTCCTTCCACACAAGATCTACGTACAATATTGTAAGCAAAATCAGCTTGTGTCAAAATCTCACCACCCGATAAAGTCACTCCTCCACCGGAATGAAAATAGAAAGGTATATCCTTACGAACTTCAACCATGACTTCTTCAACACTCATTTTCATTCCATACGTGATTTCCTTGTCCATTGTACTTTGTATTTCTATTTTATGACTTTCTGGTGTAGAACACCATTGACAACGTAGTGGACACCCCTTTAAGAAAACAACGGTGCGTAAGCCATCCCCATCATAAATCGAACTTTTCTCAAAACGAAGAACCGTTCCAAGTATGTCCATTCCTTCATATTTATCATACATTTCTTATCCACCTACATTACTATTTTCATTCTATGAATAGGTATACCATGTCAAATCGAACATGTGAAATATCAATAGTGAATGGATGTATTCACTATTTAAATGATATCCTTTCTTTTACAAATGAAAGACATCTTTTAAATTTACCTATTTTTTGATGAAATAATCACTTTCTCCATAAATTTTCTTTGCATTAAAACCAATACCAAGTTCTTTATACATATATTCAACTGATTCTTTTAAGCCTTGAAGTTCCATTTTACGCCCTTCTTCTAATGTGTGACCAGATAAAGGAAGTTCGATTTCCAAATCAATTGTATCCAATCCTTCTGGTGCTTCTTCTCTTAAGATATCCATAATCGCTTTACAATCCACATTCCCTTGACCAATGGCTGTACCTAATGAATGTGTTCCATCAGGATCAGCAAATACACGGTTGTCACAGAAATGTACACAATAGCAATATGGAGCCATTTTCTTGACGCAATCTGCAATACCTTCCATAACCATCAATGAATTAATTGTATCGCAACATGCTCCAACAAGTGGATGATTTAATTGTTCAACTAACCAAATCACTTCATCCGCAAATAAGTCACAGTGGTTTTCAATTGCGATTGGTAAATTATATTTTTCCATTAAAGGAATATTTTCTTCAAACTGATTATAAATATCAATCAATTGACTCATTACACTTGGTGCTAAACATGAATGACTAGATTTTTCTGGATGTTCAACATCTGTAGAGTATTTCACTAATTTACAACCTAATTTATGAGCAATCTCTAAGGATTCTTTTACCGAACAATTTACACGTGGATCACTTGGTGCATTAAAAGAAATATTCAATTCCAATTCAATCCCTGCATCTTCTGCAATTTTTCTACATTCTGCCAAATGTTCATCAGAAGTATCATTTTGAATGTCCACTAAAGTAATATGTAAAACATCTAATCCTACTTCAACGGCAATATCTACCAAATCCTTAAAAGTTGCTACTTGTTCAAATGAATGATGTTCACCATATTCTTGGAATCCCCAACTTTCTCCAAATCCTGAAAGATGAAGCGTATAGCTATGCATCCCCAATTTAAATTTTCTGTCGTGATTTTTAATCATTTTCTTTTCCTCCTATTATGATTAATATATTTTAATTAAGCCCAAGACTTAATTTGCGTACGTTGAATGATGTCGTCCTGAATATCTTTTCCTAGTTCAACAAAGAATGCAGTATAACCGGCAACTCGCACTAATAAATCTCTATGTTTTTCTGGATGTACTTGTGCATCAAGTAAGATTTCCGGCTTAATAATATTATATTGCGTATGGTAAATATCTAAAGTACATTGTGTTTTCAATAATACCATCATATTGTTTAAGCCTACATCTCCTTCTAATAAATCTGGATCAATTTTTAAATTCATTTGTGTACCTTGTGTAAAGCGTGCATGAGGCAAATTACTAATTGATTTTAATAACGCTGTTGCCCCATTCACATCCGTTCCACCAGTAGCACCGATGCCATCTGCTAATGGTTGCCAAGCCTTACGTCCAAAAGGTAAAGCTCCAACACTTTGTCCAATAGGAACATTTCCAGATACAGGAAGCATACCTGCCGTTAATTTTCCAAAAGCTGAGTCATAGCTTTCAATCACATCAACTAAATAATTATAAATTTCACCTGCACAGAAATCCGCTCTTGGATCATCATTTCCATATTTAGGTGCTTCTTTACACATTTTCAATACATCATCATAACCCTCAAAGTTGGCATCTAAAGCCTTACATAATGTATCCATTGTCACTTTCTTTTCATCAAACACTAAATATTTAACATCTGCGACTGAGTTAATGATGTCAGCTTGCCCAATGATATTAATTCCATTACCTACATTAAATTCAGCTCCACCATTCGCATAATCCTTTCCCGTTTTCATACAGTTTGGATATGTCAAAGACAAAGCAGGTACAGGACGGTAATTTTCACTTAAATAATCCAAATAAGAGTTCATTGTAGCCATGGTATGTACAAAATAATCGATTTGTTTCTTAATAGCTGTCATAAAGTCATCAAATGTTTTAAAATCTCGAGGATCTCCTGTTTGAATTGATATCTGTTGTCCAGTTTTACGAGATTTACCGTTGTTCATAACCATATCAACAACACCACCCATACTGATTTCACCAATATCCGTATAAGATTTCAAACGACCTTCCAAATTAGTTTCTACACAACCACAAGGTGTCCAATCCCAAGCTTGAGATAATGGAACGCCTTTGTTCAATAACATCTTAATTCCCGCATCATCATGATAAACAGCAGGCATTGTTCTTCCCATACGAATACACTCAGCCGCTTTTCTTAAGAATGAATCTGGATTTTTAGAAATACTATAACGAACCGTCATGTTCGGTTCTTTTAAGGCTGTATCTTCAGTTGCTTGAATCGTCATATAAGAAAGAGCATTCACTGCATCATTTCCATATTGATCAATACCACCCGCACAAACTTGCACAGTCATATTATATCCAGCTGAGAAAGCTGCACTTTCACCATCTTGGAATAGACCCATTTCGGCAATTTTAATCCAGAAACAATCCAATAATTCTTGTGCTTCTTCTTGTGTTAATGTTCCATTCTCAATATCTTTTTCGTAGTATTCAATTAAATATTGATCCATACGGCCTAGATTATAAGAAGAAGCATTTTGTTCCATAAAAATACAGAATTCATACGTCAACATACTTTGTAAGGCTTCGTAGAAATTACGTGGAGGATTTTTAGGAACATGACGATTCACTTCGGCAATCTTCAAAAGTTCTGCCTTACGAACTTCATTCTTTTCTTCACTTGCCATTTTTTCTGCCAAATCCGCATGACGATTGGCCAAAGTAATAATTCCTTCAGCTGATATAATTAAGGATTTATAGAAAATCATTTGTTTTAATGTATGTTCTCCAGATGCATCATCCAAAGCGGCTAGCTTTTCTTCCGCTTCTTTTTTGATACCTGCAATCCCTTTGGATAATAATGTTCTCCATCCTGGCGTATTTTCTCCATAGCCACGAACAAACTTTTTATCAACATACAACATTCCACCATCACGCATCACTCTTACATCTTCTGGCATCATGGCATTCCAGCGATCCAATACACATTTTCCTCTCCAATAAGGAGCCACTTCTTCCATAAATAATTTCTTATTTTCTTCAGACAAATAGAATGGATCATATTTACGAGTGCTAATTGTATCCAACTCTTTTTCAATAACAGAACAAGCCGAATCTGGATTTAGAATTCCAGCACGAGGTTTGAATGCAACACCGCCCACTAACAATTCATGATCTTGAATAAAGATTGGTTTATTTTCATACACTTTCTTCATTCCTGTAGCCTTTTGAATAGCCCAAGGCTGTCCTTCCGTTTCTTTAAATCCCTGTGTCACATAGTATGCATCTAAAATATCCATTTCAATACGATGTGACATGTAATTATCTCTTAAGGCATTAATTCGTTTCATGTAACTCATATACGTTTCCTCCTTCTAATTGATTTTTGTATACCTTTTCATCTTGATTCATAAATTCCGGTGAAGTTTCTGGAGCCATAATTTGGCAAACAACACCACCAACAATCAACACACCAGCACAAACTGCCAAAGTTCCTGTTGCCCCAATGTTTTCAACTAGGATAGGTAATAAAAATGTTCCTAAAAAAGCTCCAACTCGACTAAACGCAATGACAATTCCTACGCCTGTTGCCCGTACTCGATCATCAAATAATTCTGGTGGATAGGGCCATTCGAGTACAACCGCAATCGACATTAACATGGCATATGCGGCAAAAGCTACAATAGTAATATAGATAGAAAAATTTTGTCCTAGAATCATAACAATTAAACAGAGAGCAGATCCAAAGAATGTAGAAGTTAAAAACTTTCTTCGTGACATTCGACTCACTAGCCAAACGCCCACAAAAGCTCCAACCATACAGAATACATCATAAATAATATCTCCCGTATATCCTCCGCCCATATTCATCTGTGTCATTAAGATAGGCAAGAAAATTCCAACACCGAAATATGGAAAGACTTGGCAAGCGTAGAAAACACCACCTACAATCGTATTGTTTCGATACTCTTTAGAAAATAATTCCGAAACAGAAACTTTTTCTGTTTCTACTTTCTTTTCAATCACAACACAATATTCATTAGACAATTTCTTTTCAATCAAAGCATTAGCTTGTTCTTCTTGTCCAACGGAAGCCATCCAACTAGGAGATTCTGGCATTCCATATATAAAACGCATGATACACGCCAATCCACCAAATAGGGCACTAGAAGCAAACATAAAATGATAATCCACATTCATATTTTTCATAATCAAGCCTAATACAAAGGAAATCACATATCCGAGTGTCCAATAAATCACAAAATTACTCAAATAGCTCGCCGACTTTTTAGAATTCACCCATTCCGAAATAATCGTACTTCCCACTGCATACTCTATTGCGATACATAATCCAATACAGATACGAATCAATAAAATACTTACTGGGATTGAAACAAATAAATGTAAGATGGAGAATATTGTAAATAATGTCATATCCATCAATAATAATTTACTGCGTCCCATCTTGTCAGCTAAGTTTCCTAAAAATAAACTTCCACTTAATCCAATCAAAGTTCCAGCGCCTAATAAACCAACCCAAAACGTATTCAAATGAAGAATAGTTTGAGCCTGTGTTACGGCAGTACCCGCAATACCCAATGCATATCCACAAGCAATTTGTCCAAGAATGGAACATATATAAATCATCTTGTGAAAGCGCGATATTGGAGCCTCTTTATAATTCTTTTTCATTTTTTCCCTCCTGTTATTTTTCGCTTGTTAAAAAAATAACATATCACCTCAATTAGAATATCATGAGGCCATTTTTGAGTGAAATATCAAATTCGCATACAATAATTCACAATTCGTATACATTCGATTCTCATCTATAAATCCACAATTATCGATAGAAATAAGACATAAAAAAACACAAATCCAATTAGATTTGTGTAATGAATTATAATATTCTAACACAACATTAAAAAAATCCATTTATTTTAAAAAATAATTCTGCTTTTTTAGAATTGATTCACATTAATTTGAAATAATAGAAGTGGTTAAAGATGGACCTCTTGTTAGTGAGATGAAAAGCTCTAGCAAATAAAAGAGCAACGCAATCGCTTTATCCACATTATAGGAGGAATGCTTTATGCTTACTATAAATTTATATGTCGATATGGCTCAAACCATAAGTGC
>CAVGPK010000071.1:0-9770 GCA_963631155.1 bacterium
CATATATTTTCTACAATATCAAACGCAAGAGATTCTCCATCTTCTTCATCATAAGATAACGGTAAAAATAAAAATACATCATGAATTAATAAAGACTTAGCCATTTCATACATATCAGGATTTTTTTCTAACCATTTTTTTAACAATTGATTAGCCTTTAAAAAACCTTTTGATTTCGCACATGGTGTAATAGAATCGCCATAAAACGTATATTCAATCCCATCTTTATTCCAAACAAATTCATCTTGTATTTCTTGTTCCGCAAGACTTTCTACTAATAACGCTGCGGCATCAGAATAAGGCTCATTTTTCAGATAATCTTGTATATCTACAACATAATCTCTTAAATTTCTTTTAATTAGTTGGGTACAAGCAACCAATTGTTGTTCACTTGTTCCATTTAGACCGTCTAAAATATCATCTATATTTCTTTCATAAGAATGACTTTGATCACTCATTTGGAATTTCAAATCATGTAATAAAGCATATAACTTATCTTCGACATCTTTTGGAATATAAGGCATGCTAAGTTCTTTTTTTAGAAGAGCCATCGCTTCAGCATAATTTTTATTTTCAATATTTTCTTGTATCTCTTGTATTACTTCATCATAATAATTTTCCATAGGTTCAGTATACAATGTTATTTTCATCTTCTCAAATAATTGATACAATGAAGTCATGGAAGAAATCATTTTAGTTTCAGATAATCACGGAAAAATAGAACCTTTAAAATACTTAAAAGAAAAATATCCAATTAATGATTATTTTATTCATTGTGGTGATTCTGAATTACACCCATATCAATTGGATGGTTTTTCTAGTGTACAAGGAAATAACGATTACTTCCAAGCATATCCAAATGAAAAAGTTATACAAATTGGACAACATCGTATCTTAGTTGTTCATGGACATATGCACATGATTTACGGACAACCGCAAATATTAACAAATTACGCAAAGAAATTAGATTGTGATATTGTATTCTTTGGTCATACACATGTACCACAAGATATAACATTAGATGGGATACGTTGTATAAATCCAGGTAGTATTTGGCATAATAGAGATGGCTCTAAGCCAAGTTATATGATCATTCAATTAGATGGGGAAAATATAAAAGCAGAAAAAAAATTTTATAATTTTTAAAAAACCTCTTGCCAAAAGCACTACTCTTTGGTATATTATTAATCGCTGTCTTGGTAGCTCAGCTGGATAGAGCACCCGCCTTCTAAGCGGACGGTCAGGAGTTCGAATCTCCTCCAGGACACCATCTCAAAACACTGTTTATTAAAACAGTGTTTTTTGTTATAATTTTGGTATGAATTTAAATTTATATCCCTATAACTTTTATATATTGTGTATAAGCGCATGTCTTGCAATCCTCTTTTTGATCATTACATTCATGCATTTAAGCACGTTAGAAAAAACATTAAATAAAGAAAAATGTTACGTAAGTAATATCCAACATTACATTGAACTTTCTCAAATCAAAATACAATCAATCAAAGAAAAATATAAAGAAGATCATAAAAACGATAAATATTATAAAATACTGATTCCAATCCTTTTAGCTATCTATTCTACATATCAAAATGATGATGAATTAAAAGGATTCAAAGGTTATCGCACTGCTACAAAAAAAGTAATCAAAAACAAAATGCAAAAGCGTTAAAAAGAGATGTATCTTAAATACATCTCTTTTATTCTCTTCATATTTTATAGAACAGTTCCTTGATAAACAAACATTCCAATCAAGCTAATCAATATTCCTACAACAATGACTAATAATACACATTTCATAGTTGACCAATTCTTCTTTGTAAGAAGAACATAGAAAGAATATGTTAGTACGATACCTAATAATGCTGGAATATATGGCATTGATAGAATCGTTTGTAATGAAGATAATTGCACACAATTCACAAATACATTTGATATAAAAGCATATCTACTATTTAATGCAATTAAACTACCAATTGTGAATATACCCATAATTTGAGTTGCGTGTTTCAATGCTTCTTTTTGTTTGATTGCTTTTTCCATGATCTTAGTACCATTGTTATAACCAACTTGAATCAACCAAAATCTAGTAATAATTGTTAGTAAGATAGATAAAACAATAAATGCAATTACAGGTAAAATATTTCCATTAATCGCTGATGAACAACAACCAACTGCGAGCAATGATAATAGAAATAAACACATTACAGAATGAGACAAACTATTACATAATACATTCATTGTTGTTCTTGTTGAACGAATTGTTTCTAAATCAGCCTTTTGTGCTTCTAAAGATAGAATAACTCCCATAGATAATGTAGAAAAGAATGCACCTGTTTCCACATATTCTAAATGATGACCTAAACTTAACTTTAGATCCGTTTCATTTTCATGAATCTTTTTTAATGCTGGTGCTAATGCCCAACACCATCCATTTGCTTCCCCTGTTTCAGCATTCTTTCCTGCAGAAATAAGAAGAGAACGCAACGCAACCTTATTTAAAGTTTTCTTATCTAAAGGATATGCTTCATTTTGATTTTCATAAACACCTGTTCCTACCACCATTTTTCTGCACCTCCTTTAATTGTATTAGTTACTTTTACTTCTTCTTTTTGATTGGAAGATATACTTTCGTTTTGATAATGATGAAAATCATAACAAGCTAACGCAACCGCAATACATGCAACAATTGTTCCTGAAATCGTTGATGTCGTTGTAGATAATAACAACAATCCAAACGCACATCCCGCAAAGAATGCACCTGGAACATCTTTGAAGCCAATGTTTCTCAATAAAATCGCAAAGGCAATACAAGGCATTAAAATCGCAATAGCGTGGATTCCTGCTAAAACATAAGGATATGTTGAAACAAAAGTTGTTAAGGTCGTTTGAATAGAATCTAGTTTGCTAGATAAAACATACGCAAAACCAACATAAGCAATACAAGCTAGAATAACACTCACGACCATCTTTATTCCAATTGATTTAATATTTGCTTTTTCAGCATCATTACGAATGGATGGAACAAACACTAAATTCACTAAAGATAATAAATATTCTACACATAATCCTAAAGCTAGAATGGAAGATGCAGTAGAAATAGCAGTCGAAGAATCTGTGCCATTAGATACTAAGTAAGTAGCAGTAATGGAACTAATGAAGAAGCCAGATGACACTGGTGCATATTCACCATAAGCTTCATAACCAATATAATAAAGTTCTAATGTTCCTCCTACAATCATTGCTTCTGTCGTATGACCTAAACAAGCTCCTAATAAAGTACAAGTAATCAATGGTCTTTGTAGAACATGTGTAAAACAATATTTGTCTAACACAATGATCAGTACCATGATTAAAGGTAAAACTGACATAATTTATAATTTCCTTTCTTTCATGCGTTTCTATTATATCAAATTATGATAAACTTTAACTATCGAGGTAATATACAATGATCATTAAAAGTAAACGAGTTTATATCACTGGTGTATTTACACCAGCTTGTCTAGAAATTCTAAATGGAAAAATCAATCATATCTATGCATATGATGAAATAGAAGCTGATATAGATTATGGGACTAATAGAATCGTCCCTGGTTTCATTGATATACATTGTCATGGTGCATATGGATTTGATACAGATACTGCCGATGAACAAGGTCTAAGAAATTGGGCAAAAGGAATCGTACAAGAAGGCGTTACAGGTTTTTTAGCTACTACACTCACACAATCTCATGAAGTATTGGAAAAAGCTGTTAAAAACGTCGCAAAAGTACATGACGCTAACGATTATGAAGGCGCAAGAATCTTAGGCATTCACTTTGAAGGACCATATTTAGATATGAAGCACAAAGGAGCGCAACCTCCTGAAGCTATTGTTTCCCCTAATGTAGAAGAATTCAAACAATATCAACAAGCAGCAAATGGATTAATCAAAGTTATCACAATGGCTTGTGAACATGACAAAGATTTTGCCTTAACAAGATATGCTTCCTCTCATGGTGTAGTTGTATCTATGGGGCATTCCGATACAACATTCCAACAAGCATTGATGGCAGTAGCTAATGGTGCTAAATCAATTACGCATACTTATAACGCAATGACACCTTTCTCGCATAGAGAAAATGGTCTTGTTGGATGTGCACTTAGATTACATGATTTATATTCTGAAATTATTTGTGATTGTAATCATTCTACTCCAGAAGCTTTAAATATTTTCTTCAAAACAAAAGATCCTGATAAATGTATCATGATATCTGATGCTTTGATGTGTAAAGGCTTTGAGCCTGGACAAGTATTTGATTTTGGAGGACATGATGTTGTAATTTATCCGGATGGAAGTGCTCATCTAGTTAAAGAAAAAAATTTAGCTGGTTCTACAATGAAAATGAATGAAGGTCTAAGAAACTTAGTGGAAAAAGCACTTGTTCCATTTGATATAGCGCTCAATTCATGTACTATCAATCCTGCTCGATTATTAAAAGAAGATGATCATATTGGTAGAATATGTGCAGGCTATGATGCAAATATCGTTGTATTAAAAGATGATTATTCTGTAGAACAAACCTTTGTACAAGGAATCAAACAAATTTAAAAAGTGAAGGAAAATTAATTCCTTTATTTTTTAAATAAGATAACCACTCTAATTTATAGCTAATGTAAAGAATAGAATATATTCATTACGTATCAGAAAGGTCATAGACGATGAACAATAAAAGCAAAGAAAGTTTGATTCAAAAAAAGTTATTTCGAGAAACTTGTGTAGTTATGGTTTGCCAAGCATTATCACAACAAGGTTCTGGTTTTATTGATGGACTTATAACAAGTATTTTTCTTGGAAGTATGGCAATGGGAGCCTCAGGAATTACGCAGCCTTTTTTCAGTATTATCGGAGTTTTTTCTGGCATGTTAATGCTAGGAACACAAAAATTGTTTATTGATTTTTTAGGAAAAGGTGAAAAAGAAAAAGCAAGAATCGTTCTATCAACTGCTATCACAGTATCAATCGTTCTATCTATTGTCTTATTCTTGTTACTTTTCTTTGCTGCTGGGCCTATTGTACAGCTATTGGGCGCTAGAGGAAATGCAGCTAATCTATATGCCGATGCTAAAAATAATTTAATTGGCCTTTCTCTTGGAGTTCCCGCTTTTATTCTTGTGCCTGTATTAACACCAATTGCTCAATCAGAAGGTAAAATAAAATATGTTGGAATCTCAATTGCTATTATTGCATTAGCAGATATTATATTAGATTTGGTTGCAGTACAAATTGGATGGGGGCTATTTGGTATGGGACTTGCAACAAGCATTGCTCAGTGGTTAGGATTCTTTATTATTCTTGTTCCATTATTAATGAAGCCAATCATATATCCTTCTATAAGAATCTGTAATATAAAATATCTTATTGATATTTTAGAAATCGGAATACCAATTTTCGTAAGACGGACATGTAATACACTTCGACCAATCCTCGTTAATACCATTGTAATTACTATTGGTAGTGGTACTGCCATGAGCGCAATGTCAATGCGAAATAATTTTTCAAATATTACAGAATGCCTATCAAACGGTATTGGTGCAGCCTACATTTTACTAACTTCTTTATACGTTGGAGAACAAAACAAAGATGCGCTTAATACGTTGCGAAAATCTAGTATGAAACGTGTTTTGTTTATTGAAGTTTTATTTGCTTTCATAATCTACATTTTGGCCGTTCCTATTACTGATCTTTATGTAAACGATGATCTACAGGTTAGAAATTATTTAATTGTCGCAATTCGTTGCATTGCAATAAACACACCTTTATTAGCGGTTAGTGAAGTAATTCAATCTTATGCACAAGGAATTGGAAAAATAAATCGTTCCAATTTACTTAGTCTACTAAGTAGACTAGTTTATTTGGTAATCTCTATATTTGTATTAGGTAATTTATTTGGAATCTCCGGTATATGGATGGCATTTCCAGTAGCATCTTTACTTACAATAGTTACGGCAATCACAATAGAATATTTTGAAAGCAAGAAAAATGGTATAGAGTTATTATTTCCAATACCAGAAGAATGTAATATCAATGACAATGATAAAATTGTTCAAAGAATTGATGAAGGAGAAGATGCAATTAACCAAATCGTCAAAACATCAGAAGATATTCATTCTTTTTGTATACAACATGAAATCGATGAAAAAAGAGCTATGTTTGTAGCGCTATGCTATGAGGAAATAGCTTGCAATATTTTTGAACATAATACTTCACAAAAAAGAAGAAAAATTTCTATTGATGTTTTTATTTCTATTACAGATAACAATGTAAATATTCGTTTACGTGATAATTGTAGAAAATTTGATATCGTTGAAAAGTATAATACTTGTAAATATGATCCAGAACATCCCGAGAAAAATCTAGGCATTCGTGTTGTTATGAAAAGTGCGAAATCAGTTGAATATGTAAATACATTTGGAATGAATAATTTAATTATCACTTTATAATCTCCACCTCATTATCTATATTCAAGCTTAATTGTTCCTGTACACGTTTTAACTTTTAGAGTTATTTCTTTTTTTGCTTGTGATGATACTGACAAGCACTACAACTGATACAGAAAATATCGCAACCCAAACGGTATAAGGTGTCATATCAGCTGTCTTAGGGTTCTCGATTATTTCACCACCGACGCTCACGCTATTACTGTCTGCATCCAATGTAGATGAAGAATCCACATCTGTAGAACTATTATCCGGTGTAATGGACGCTGTTTCATCGTTTGGCATTGAGTTATTTTTCTCATTACTATCGATCACACCATTAGTGTCTGTAGATGGCGTAGCTGAAGGATTCACGTTTGTAGAACCATTTCCTGGTGTGACGGATGGTGTTTCACTGTCATCTCCTTTTTCATTTGATGTATAGATGTTCACAAACTCCATCTTATCAGTTTTTTCAACTTTTTCTAGAATCAGGTATCCCGGATAATTAGGATTTTCCACAAAATTCACAACGTAGTAGCATAGTTCTTCTGTTCCCTCATCTGTCTCCTCACGAGAAACCAAGAATTTCGTGTCGCTATAAGTCCATTCTTCTTGATCGCCAGATTTTATACTTATATAAATTCCGTTATTTTCTAGCATCTCGTTTATCAGTTCAGGGTCGCCATAGAGCTTTATCATTCCATTAAATGTACCTGTACCATTGGTTGTTACACTAGCTTCAATATGTGGAACCTCCAACACATAATCATTTATATCAATATTAAGTTCAAATGTATGTTCTCCCACAGGTGCAACACTTCCACCATGTTCAACCTTTACTGAAAACGGTATCTCGTAAGCTACAAATGTAGTGTATTCCCGAGTAATGGTAACACTACCGTCTGCATTCTCCTTTATCTTATTGTAATAATCAGCGTCGTCTGTCATAATGCCATTAACACTGTCAACAAGTGTATCATTAATGACATAACCTTCCTTTGGAGTAAGTGTTATATCAAAGAAATAATATTTATCAGCCTCAGCTTTTTGTGTCTTATCAGTTATTTTTTTATATTTGTAATTATTCAAATCATACTCATACCAAACAACATTATAGCTCGTGCTATCCAATGGATTTGTAGTAACGGTAGGTGTATAGTCAAACATCTCTCCCGCCACTGGCTCTTTTACTGTTATGTCAGCGTTCTGAATCCGCAATATCTCAATCTCATCAAGCTCAAAATCTAGATTGATATGTGTATCATCCGTTTTATAGCTCTGCTTACTTTTTATCTCACTATTAAGCGTACCACTAGCTCCTTCAGCAACCAAACACTTTGTTGAATCGGTAGAAAGAACGACACTTAACGTATATTTAAAACCTTTCTCAAACTTCTGGGCTTCGTCCATTTTGTTTTTTATACCATCTGCACTCTCACAGAACCATGTATAACTATCGATTATATATGGACGCGCGTTCCAACCATCAGGTTCAATGGTTGGAGTGGATGGCGTATCGCCAATAACCGGTTCTTGAACACTTACTTGAAAATCCGAAAGTGCTTCCGCTGTTTTAACTATATAATATCCAGTAAGGGTACGATTATTTTCAGAAATTTGAGAATAGCTTGCAAGGACACCATTTACCGTATCATCAAATTTATAAGCCCCATAATTTATTGTATATCCCTCTGGGACGGTAAATACAGCCACCAACACATACTTCGTATTTTCGGCAAATGTCTCCCCGTCTTCTATGTTGCCTAAATCGCGGATATTATTGCCCTTATACCATGTATATTCTCGTACAGTAATAAGTTCAGAATTTGTAGTTGGCTTCGTGCTTTTTATGTCGTTTCCTATCGTCATATCTGCCGTAGCATTTACATGTAAAACAGTATCATCCCCACCGCTCGCAAAAACTGGTACCGTAATAAGTGGTATCATAAGCAAGCAAAATGCAACTAACGACGTTATTCTCTTCTTCATAATAAAAATCCTTTCAATCACAATTTTCACATTACTAATTTAGCCTTCTTCATTTCAAATTTTTCTTTTTCCATTCTTTTTTATATTGAAATGTACCATTAGATAAATCTGTATAATCAAAATCTGCATGCATGTTCCCATCTTTATCTAAAGTCATTGTCATATTGCTCCAAAGATGTTTTTCCTTTGCACGTTCTGGTGCAACAAAAGAATCAATTTTAGTAAATGTGTCATCTAAATCTGATTCAGATACACCTTCTAGGTCATAACACTTTATGTATTCATTTCCTTTTTTTACATAAAAGGAATAAGAATTTTCACCATATTCTAGATATACAATCAATTTTGAAAAATCTGATTTCATGTAACCACTTAATTCATCGTAAATATTTTGATATATCTTTTCATTCATCATATTGATTTCTCACTTTCATTTTTAAATACGACCACATCTTTATCTCCATCAATACTGTATGCATATTTGATAGCTGTAGGTCGAGTAGATTCACCTTCATATATTGGCTCTACTTTCACTCTCACATCCGCACCATCCTTCACTGCATTTGCTAAAGTGTTTTCTAATTTTGCATAATCACCACGATTTAGTTTCATATCCATTGGAACTAAATTTTCTAATTTATTACTGCCTTCAAATTGGAATGCAACTAAATGGCCTCTATCATCCCCAACTTGATACTCCTGTGATTCAATTTCTTTAACATTTTCCGTATCACTTCTTGAATAGCCAGGGTCTCGCATTCTCAATTTTCCTTCAGCAGAAATAGTCCGGCCTTGCTCATCCGTTTTATATTCATATCCATTTTTAGTGAATTCATTATTTGGAAACAAAGAATCACCTTCTCGATATACTTTTCCATTGTCATCTTCATAACAAAGTTTTGATTCGATAGCATCTTCATTTCGAAAATCCTTTTTCCAATAGTCATCTGCTTCTTTTAGAGATTGCTTAGTATCAGATCCTATTTCTTTATATCTTTCTATTTCATTACTTTTAGATTCTACTACTTCAGGTTTTGATATATCTATCTTCATAAAATCTGCACACCTTTCTTGTTTAGTTCTGTAAATTTCAAATAAATATCTTTATATGAAATATCCAATCTTGCCTGCTCACTTAAAATGAGAGCAATTGCTAAATTTATCTGTTTAGCAGAATACTTTTTAATAGATGGTTCCAATGAATCAACAACATTTCTCAACCAATCTTCTAACCCATCATATTCAATTGATTTATTAATTGCTTCTTTTGCATTTAATAAATCATATAACAGGCTTCTGAGTGATTCAAAGTCTTCTTT
>CAVGPK010000072.1:0-9298 GCA_963631155.1 bacterium
AAGTTGGGACATAATCAATTTGATTACATTAAGACATTATCATTTTGAAATCAGATAAAAAAATATTTTGAACAAAAATAATGAGACAGAAAATAGTTTGTATGCTATAATGAAACCACCTATAAAGAGTGCGTTAGAGATTGGCTCGCAGCGTACACCAACCTACAATATGCAAGGTGGTAAAGCCAAAATGATAGGAAAGAAATATTTTATAAAAAAATTTGTCCTATCATGTCGATAGGACTTTTCTTTTTAGGATATAAGGAGGAAAAGAAGATGAAAACAATTCAATTTTTAAAAGATGTGCACAATGTAAATGAGGTTTGATTTTACTTTGAAGATGAAGAAACGAAAAAAGCTTTGGAAAAAGATTTAGAAATGAATCTTTCTGCATTTGATCAAACTGTAAGATTTGATTCGACCTTTCAAACATGGTGTGAAGTGAGTGATAAATTAAAGACAATATATCATCAATGTGGTCCTGAAACTATTTTTGGAGGCATTGTATTTGTGGATTATAAAAAATTTTTGAATAAAGAAAACTATATAGTTAAGGAAAGTACGATATGGAAAAGAAACGATGCCACTGGGTTAATTTAGATGATGAACAATACATCAAATATCATGATGAAGAATGGGGAATTCCTGTCTATGATGATCATACGCTCTATGCGATGTTGATACTTGAATGCTTCCAGGCAGGACTATCATGGCAATGTATACTTCATAAAAGAAAAGCCTTTTATAAGGCTTTTGATGATTTTGACATTTATAAAAATAGTTCTTATCAAGAAGATAAAATAGAAGAATTATTAAAGAATTCAGGTATTATTCGAAATCGATTAAAAATAAGAGCTGTCACAACAAACGCACAAGCATTCCGCTTGATTCAAAAAGAATTTGGCAGTTTTTCCAACTATCTTTGGCAATGGACTCATCATCAAATTGTCTATGAAGTAGGCAAGACAACATCTGATTTATCCGATCAAATCTCAAAAGATCTTAAAAAGAGAGGAATGAAATTTGTAGGAAGTACAATCATTTACTCTTATCTACAAGCAGTGGGAGTGATTAATTCTCATGAAGAAGATTGTTTTTGTTGCACAAAAAAAGTGGGGTAGCCCCACTTTTTTTATCCCCAAACCTCTTCGGCGATTTCTTTAACTAATTTAACCTTAGCCCATTGTTCTTCTTCTGTTAATTTATTACCAATCTCACATGAGGCAAATCCACATTGAGGAGATAAGCACAAGTTTTCCAATGGAACATATTTACTAGCTTCTTTAATACGAGCAATCACAGCATCTTTGTCTTCTAGTGTAGCAGACTTTGTAGTCACTAAACCTAATACGACTTTTTTATCTGCAGTAACAGCTTTCAATGGTTCAAAACCACCAGAACGCTCATCATCAAACTCTAAGAAATAAGCATGTACATTTTCTTTTGCGAATAAAGTTTCAGCTACTGCATCATAAGCGCCAGCACTCGCATATGTAGAATGGAAGTTTCCACGACAAACATGCGTATTGATTGTTAAGTCTTCAGGCTTACCTTCAATCGCTAAATTATTAATACGAAGGAATAGCTCTTGTACCTTTTTAAGACCCTCTTCATCTGTTTGGAAGAATAATGGAGCTTTTTCATCTACCAACATACCCCATGAACAATCATCAAATTGAATATTTCTACAACCAGCATCATACAATTGTTTGATGACAACCTTATATCCATTCGCAATATCTTGAACCAACTCTTCTGTATCAGGATAATACTTAGAAGTATTTGGTAGGGCAAAAGGCAATACCATTTGTTCTAAAAATTGAGCAGGAGCGGGAATTGTTTGTTTAGCAACCGTATTTTCATCTTCAAATTGCTTCACAAAACGGAAATGATCCACAAAAGGATGTTCACCACTTACACCAACTTTACCCGTAATATACGTATCATCGATCATAGCTGCTTCACCATGGAAAGGTAAACCTGTCTCTGTTTTTGAATGGCCAACACCATCAAATCCCCACATGAAATCTAAATGCCAAGTTGCTCTTCTGAACTCACCATCCGTAATCACATGAAGACCTGCTTCTTTTTCTTTTTTAATTAATTCTTCGATACATTCATCTTCGACCTTCTTTAATTCATCGGAAGAAATTGTTTTTGCCTCAAAAGCAAAACGTGCATCCTTTAATTTTTTAGGTCGTAAAAAACTACCCACAACATCATATCTATAAGGTGTTTGAACTGTCATTATTATAATCCTCGCTTTCAATGTCCTTAGTCTACCATAAAAATTCGTTATTATATAATTCAAAAAAGTTAAAAGTCGCTATAGCTTTTTGCTATAACGACTGCTTTTGAATATATTGAACCAAATGATCTAAATAGTTTTTGGCCATAAAACTTAAATTTCCATCACAAATATAGCCAATATCCATTGTCTCATCACTCTCTAAAGGAATGGAAACAATTTGTTCCCCATTTAAATCCTTACTTAAAATACCTGAAGAAATCGTATATCCATTTAAACCAATTAATAAATTAAATAAAGTGGCCCGATCAGAAACGACAATACTCTTTTTCGCATTTTGAATTGAATGGAGCTCTTCAGAAAAATAAAATGAATTATTTGTACCCTGCTCATATGTAAGACGTGGATATTTTTCTAAATCTTGCATTGTCACTGTTTTTTTAGATGCCAAAGGATTTTTATTGCTTACAAAAACATGAGGGGTTGCACGAAATAATTTTGTGAAAGTTAAGTTATCCTTCTTTAAAAAATGCATAATCACATCCTTATTGAAATGGCTCAAATATAGGATGCCTAGTTGGCTTCTATGAGTTCTAACATCCTCAATAATATCAAACGTCCTTTGTTCACGTAATGAAAATTCATACTCGCTCTGATCGTATTCTTTCACTAAGGCAACAAAGGCATTGACGACAAACGCATAGTGCTGGCTAGAAATCGCAAAAACAGTTTTTGAAGGAATTGACTTTGTACTATATTGTTCCTCTAGTAAGTTAGCCTGCTCGACAACCTGTCTTGCGTAACCCAAAAATTTATTTCCTTCCTCACTCAAAATGATTCCCTTATTCGTTCTTATAAATAAGGAAATGCCCATTTCCTTTTCCAATTCATGAATGGACTTGGACAAGCTTGGCTGAGAAATAAATAAAGATTTTGCCGCCTGATTCAACGATCCAGACTCAACCACCTGGATTACATATCGCAATTGTTGAAGTGTCATTAGTCAACAAGCGTAATGGATTCAATGATTTGAGGTTCACGAGGTTTATCATTGAAAGTAGTAGGCGTTTTGGCAATTTTATCCACATTTTCCATTCCTTCAATAACCTTACCAAACGCAGCATATTCACCATCTAAATGAGGTGCATCCTGATGCATAATAAAGAATTGACTTCCAGCACTATTTGGATCATAAGCACGAGCCATAGATAAAACACCACGCTCATGTTTTAAATCATTCTTAAATCCGTTAGAAGCAAATTCACCATGAATACTATATCCAGGTCCACCAGTACCATTGCCAATAGGGCATCCTCCCTGAATCATGAATCCTTTAATAACGCGATGGAAAGTTAAACCATCATAGAATTTTTTTTCAACTAAGTCGATAAAATTTTGTACTGTTTCAGGCGCAATTTCTGGATACAATTCAGCCTTGATTGTATCCCCATTTTTCATTGTGATTAAAATATTTTTTGTTTCCATTTTTTCTCCTTCTTTCTAAAATCCTTTTATTGTCTCTTCATCAATATTCTTGATGATTTCAACCGCTAGCTTTACGGCATTCTCATAATCTTCCAATGCACAAATGCCAAAAGAAGCATGTGCAAAACGAACTGGAATACCAATAATAATGGTTGGAATATTGTAACGATGGGTAATACCCCCATTCGTTCCTCCACCTTTACGAACACTTTCTTGAACTGGAATGTTTTTTTCTTTTGCCAAATCAAGAGCATAACGCATAAAACGTGGGGAAGTGATCATTGATTTATCAAACCAACGAAGCATAGGTCCCTTCTTTAAAGCGGCCTGAATCATATATCCCTCTTCAAATGTATCATCACTTGGACATCCTTCAAAACAAATCGCAATATCTGAATGAATATGTTTGATTGCGGTATCCATACCTCTTTCACCTACTTCTTCCTGCGTAGAAAGCAAGGCTTCCACATTGTGGTTTATATTTTTAAGTTGATGTAATGTATCTAACAAGGCACTACATCCAATGCGACAATCAAAGGCTTTCCCAATGAAAATTTTATGTTCCTCATCAAATTTACAACTAACAGCAGGACACATAAAATTACCAATCGAAATATGAAAAGATTCATAAACCTCTTTGTCACTTGTTGCCCCAACATCGATGACCAAATCATCAAAGTCAACTTTACCATTTTTTTTATCTTCAGAAAGAAAATGAACCGGTTGACTTGCGACAATGCCAGAAATCTTTTTTCCTTCATTGTTTAAAATCCAAACTTCACCAGAAACAATATTTTTAGGATCCCATCCACCTAATGGTAAGAAGCGAATTGTTCCATTTGGTTTTATAGCTTGTACAATAAATCCGACTTCATCGGCATGTGCATCCAAAAGAATGGTTGTGCTATGGCTTTTATCTTGACGCAAATGCATATATGTATTACGCATTGTATCATCGTGTACATCACAAATATCTTGGACATCTTTTTGCGCAAGCAAGCTGACTTCATCTTCCATGCCACTTGGTCCAAATGCTGATGAAAAATCTAGAATACGTTTTATTTTTGAATTCATATATTTTTCCTCCCATAAATTTGTTAATATTATAGCACATAAGGTTAAGTAGAAAATATGTCATTTCGTGTGGATGTAAAAATGAATTCTCTACTTTTCTAAAAAATATTTGGAGGTTTTTATGAAGAAAATTATGTCGCATTTGCATTTTCGTAGTATTTATAAAACATTAGTTATTACTTTATTGTTGAGCTTTGTCTATAACGTTGCCTATTTGATGATCACAACCTATTCAGGCAATGTGTATTTAAAAGAAATCGTACAAATCTTGTTAAGCTTATTGTCGGCCATTGGATTTTACTGGATCTGCACAAGAATATGGAAAACAAGAAAGATGAATTCTAAAGATTTGCTTTATGTTCTATTTTTACAAGCTATTTATATTGTGATTGTAACTGGAATTCTGACAAATCTAGTCAATATCTTTTCAGCTAATACAGTTGCCATGCTGATTTTACAATTGATCAGTGCTCTATGTTTAGTATGCATGATACCTTTTCAACTTCTTTATTATTACGGAATCAGTCATGATTTAGAATTACAATCCTTTTTAAAAACAAGCATTAAAAAACATCAGAAAAACTTGTTAAATTGGTATTGTACATTATTAATTGGCATTATTATTTGTGATACTTTAGGTTCAGGCTTATTTAGTGCAGCATCCGGCTTTAATGCACAAAGCATTCTTGTAGGATCAATATATATGGGTAATCCAATGATGTCATGGATGATGTATTTATATTTAGGCGTTAGTCTTTCTGCAAGTCTATCATCGATGTTTACGTATTTGTTCGTGAATTTTTTGATGGGCTTTGTCTATTGTATCTTTGAATTAAACTATGTATGTTATGTAGAAAGAGTTATCGATGCTAATTAATGAAATGAAAATCACCAGTCGAAGACTTGGACTTCTTGTTAAGATGGGAATACAAACTGTAGAAGATTTGTTGAAATATTATCCTTTACGATATGAAACAAGATGCATAAAAGAATTTAGTCAGTGGCAAGAAAAAGAAAATGTCATTTTTTCTGGTCTTATTTGTGCGCCGGCACGAGTTATACGTTTGGGTAAAAATAGAACAATGACTAAATTTAAAGTGATGTCATGGAATGAAGAATTGAATATTACCTTATTTAATCGGCCTTGGACCAACCAGCTTGTCTTTGGTAAAACCATTGTGATTCAAGGTATATATCAAGGAAACTATAATGTGACCGCAACCAATTATTCTTTTAAACCCATAGAAGAACAATTAGGAATTCAACCTATCTACGCATTAACGGATGGCTTAAAACAATCAGATATGCAGTCGATATTAAAACAAGCGTTACAATATGTGTATGTCATTCCTCAAAGAGTACCTCAACGATATGTGGATGCCTATCATTTGTTGGATATAAATCAAGCGTATCAATGGATTCATTTTCCAAAGGATGAAAATCAATTAAGGCAAGCGGTGCGTACGCTTAAATATGAAGAGTTTTTATGTTTTCAATTGGTCATGCAGACCATGCATGTAAAGAAAGAAATTAAAGATCCAAAGAAGATAGATGTATCTAGAATATATGAATGGATTGATAATCTTCCTTTTGAATTAACGAAGGATCAAAAACAGTCCATTGACTCTGTTTTATATGATCTTAAATCAGATTCGATTATGTTTCGCCTTGTCCAAGGGGATGTAGGTTGTGGTAAGAGTGTAGTTGCGTTTGCGAGCATGTACGCCAATCAACAAGCGAATTATCAATCTGCTTTATTAGCTCCTACAGAAATTTTGGCTAGGCAACATGTGGAAAATATGCATAAATTAGGCTTGGATGCGACCTTATATGTTTCCAGTCTTTCTTCAAAAGAAAAGAAAGAGATATTAACTGGATTAAATGATGGAACCATTCAAAATGTAGTGGGTACGCATGCCTTATTTCAAGAAGGAGTCACTTTTCATAAGTTAGGCCTTGTGATTGCGGATGAACAACAACGTTTTGGCGTAAAACAAAGAAAGGCATTGCTGGAAAAAGGAAGAAATGTAGATTTCTTGATGATGTCGGCTACACCCATTCCAAGAACGTATGCACACTTTTTGTATGGTGATATGGATATTAGTTCCATTCATACAATGCCAAAGGGAAGAAAGCCGGTTGAAACAAAATATTTTAAAACTTCAAGCATGAAGCCTTGTCTAAAACAAGTTTTGGATTTTATTAAGGAAGGAAGACAATGTTATGTTGTGTGTCCGGCTATTGAAGAAAATGATGAATATAAAATGAGGAATGTTGTTGAAATTTATGAGGGTATGACAAAAACATTAAAGGATGTTCGTGTTGGTTTGTTACATGGAAAAATGTCTTCTTTGGAAAAAGAGGAGGTCATGACAAAATTTCAAAATCATGAAATCGACATTTTAGTTTCTACTACAGTTATTGAGGTTGGTATTGATGTGAAAAATGCGACAGTCATGGTCATTTATGATGCCCATCGATTTGGATTAAGTACACTGCATCAGCTTAGAGGTCGCGTGGCTCGTGGTGAAAAACAAGGGTATTGTTTTTTACTTTCTCCATCGAGTGATGTACAGGCTATTGAGCGTTTAAAGAAGTTGGAAGAATTAAAAGATGGCTTTGAAATTAGTGAATATGATTTGCATATGCGAGGTCCTGGTGATATCTTAGGAATCAGACAAAGTGGTGTACCTGCATTGGTTTTTGGTAATTTTGAAAAGGATAAAGCGATGATGGAAGCTTGTATTCATGATGCCAGAGAAATATTGATGGATCAGCAGGATACAGATTTATTGCTTTATGTTTCAAAAGCGATTGAGAGTGCACAATATTTTGATTAGGGTGTTTAAGTATGGATAAGAGTAAAATAAAAAATAAATGTATCTATTTTATGAGTCTTTTAACGATGATATGTATCCTTGTTATGATTTCGTATTTCTTTTTTATGAGAAATATAGAAGTCGATATTATGGATAACGCAAACTTTGTTTATCAAGGAGAAAATGGAACCGCCACTGTTACCATTTCAGCAAAACAAGGAGATCTGAATCAAAGAACACAGGATTTTTTAGATACTGTTCAATATGAAGTGAGTCCTAATACAGATTTATCCAACGGACAAACTATTCATGTTACGGCAACTTATGATGAAGAGCTTGCTCAAGAATATCATTATTCTGTGCCAAGTACAGAGATGGATGTTGTTGTTTCAGGACTTCCAAATCGCTATAACTCGATTGATGATATTCCAAATACTCTTGTTGAAGATAGTAAAGAATATGCCCAAAGCTATGTGGAAGAGAATGCGAAAAATATCTATTCTTTAGATGGGCAGGGCAATAAGGCTTCGTTAGATAAAGTGAAATTTGTGTATAGTGCTTATCTTAAATCTAATGCATCTAAAAATAGTGATCGTTTTGTGTATATTTTAAAATTGCATTATGGTGAAGAAATTATTTACTATATGGTATGTGTTCCAAATATTAATGATTCAAATCAAATAGAGGAACAGAATATTTATGGAGAAAAAGCTTATTTAACACAAATTGAAATTGATAATAAAGATTATGCTGGCTATGTATCGCGTATCTTTTCAACAAATTATCAAATCCAAGAAAATCAGTAATGTTTATATAGGATGAATCGCTATTGTTGTTAATCGATGGGATTCATCTTTTTTTTGAATCGCAAAGTAAAAATACGTATTGAAGTAACACGTATTAATTGTTATGATAATGGTGCAAAGAGGACTACATATGCCTATGACGTCTAAGGATATGGAACGAATTATCCTTGCGAATGGTTGGGTGTTAAAGAGGCAAGTGGGTTCCCACAGGCATTATGTTCATCCGGAAAAGAAAGGTAAAGTGACTATACCATTTCACTCAAAAGATTTGGCGAGAGGAACTGAGCTTTCCATTTTCAAACAAGCAGGGCTTAAATAACTCTGCTTGGCTTTATTCGAAGGAGGCGAATAAAATGTTGTCGATTTATCCTGCATGTTTTTTTGAAGAAGAAAATGGATATTCCGTAATTTTTCCTGATTTTGAATATCTTTCAACTTGCGCGGATTCTTTACAAGAGGCTATCGCAATGGCAGTGGATTGTCTTGCGGGAGCTTTGTTTACCGCGAAAATCGATGGAGAAGATATTCCTGAACCTTCAGATATTGATAGTATTGATGCTGAAAAAATAGCAAAGGAGCTTGGATTTAAAAGTAAAAGGTATTTTGTTAATTTTGTATCTGTGGACGTCGAAGAGTATGCCAAGACACATTATAATAAGGCCGTAAAAAAGACATTAACAATTCCTGAATGGTTAAATGAAGCGGCTATGAGTAAAAAAATTAATTTTTCGAAAGTTCTTCAAGAAGCATTAATTTTAAAATTAAAATCACTATAGTTGGATAAAAAATAAGTAGGATTTAAATCCTACTTCAGATTGTTGACAAAGCCTATGACTTTTCATAAGGTCATAGCTTTTTTATTGTAT
>CAVGPK010000073.1:0-9262 GCA_963631155.1 bacterium
CTACACAAATATGACTTCCAATATAGCCACATCCACCCGTTACAAGAATTTTCATGATTAAACCTCTACTTTCTCAGAAATTATAGCCTTTTTTTTAAAATTTATAAAGTTCTTATATTTTGACGTTCCTCTTCATTCAAAATGATTGCTTTATCTTCGAACCATAAGCATTGATTAAGCTCGTCATAACCTGTAAATTTAACTAACTTATTCAACTTCTTTTCCAATTGTTTTTTCTTTTTCAAAACGATACTTGGATTTAATTTATGCCTATATATTTTGTAAGCAAGAATAAAATCAGTTACACTATGACAAATTATTGTTTTTTCATTTTTGTTCAAATTATCAATTTGTTTCTGTTGTGTTAAAACCAAATTATATTTTCCATTTACATCATGATATAGAAAAGGATAATACAAATAAAACATCTTTTTACAATTTTGGCATTGATGCATAAAATAAGATCCATTTTCTAATCTTTGTTCAGCAATTTTATCCATATCAGCAATCAAAACAGTATCTCTTTTTATTTCAAAAACATGTCCACAATGCGGACATGTTACTGGAATCATTCTCTCTTTCATTAAATATTTCTACAAGCTTCTTTTAGCCAAGAAGCCTCTTCTTCATTTAAATATGGACTAATTTTCTCATATGTTTCCTTATGATATTTATTTAGCCATGTGATTTCATCTTCTGTAAGAAGTGTTTTATCAATTCCATCTAAATCAAAAGGAACATAAGTTAGTGGTTCAAATGCCATAAACTTACCATATTGATTTTTATTTCCCTCTACAACAACCATCTCATTTTCATGTCGAATACCAAATTTTCCCTCTTGATAGACACCTGGTTCATTAGATGTGATCATTCCAGATTCTAATACACACATTTCATTACGATGTGGCAACATTTTCCATCTAAACCCATTTGGTGATTCATGCACATTTAATAAATGCCCTACTCCATGTCCTGTTCCACATTGATAGTCCATATCGTAATCCCATAATGGCCCTCTAGCAAGTATATCTAAATTCAGTCCGGTACAACCATATAGAAAATGTGCATTCGCTAAACGTATATGAGAACGCAAAGCTCTTGTAAACCAAGTTTTTTCCTCATCACTCAAAAGTCCTAAAACGTAAGTTCTTGTAATGTCAGTTGTTCCTTCTAAATATTGTCCACCGCTATCAATTAATAACATTCCCTCTGCTTTAACATTTACATCCGTTTCTTTTGTAGAAGAATAGTGCATCATCGCAGCATGATCTTTATAAGCACAAATTGTATCAAAACTATCTTCAATATAATTTTCTTGTTCGCTTCTTAAAACTTGCAATTTAGATTGAATGCTGCGTTCTGTCATTTTTTCTTTACCAACATTCTTTTTGAGCCAATACATTAATTTTGTGCAAGCTACACCATCTTTAATATGAGCCCATTTTGTACATTTTAATTCCGTATCATTTTTAATCGCTTTCCATAAAATAATTGGACTTTGCATAAACTCAATTTTAGCCTTTAAATTTGAAACTATTGTCCAATTACAACTAGAAGGATCTACTAGAACTGTTTTATTTAATTTTTTTACATCTTCATAAATATCCCAATAGCCACGAATATCAACTTTATTCTTTTTAAATACAGCCTCACTTGTTTCATCCAAACGAGAGGAATCTATATAAATATAAGCGTGATTTAAAGTAACAACAGAATAAGCCATTGCGACCGGAAAATTTGGTATATCATGAGCTCTTAAATTATAAAGCCATGCGATTTCATCTACTTTTGTTAAAATGATTCCATTCACATTTTCTTTTTCTAAATACGTGCGTAATCTTGCTAATTTAGAATCTACGTTTTCACCAGAAAATTGAATTCCATAATGAAACGTAGGTGTACTTGGTAGTTCTGGACGATCACACCAAATATCATTTACAAGATCCATATTTGTGCTTATATTCAAATTAAATTTCTCAAATTTATCTTGATATGCCTTAGCATCTTTATAATTCATTACACGGCCATCAAATCCTACAACTTGATTTTTGCTTAAATGATGAATGATATATTCGTCAATTTCCTCAACACCTTCTTGACCTTGTCTTTTCAATGTGATGCCAGTATTTTCAAGTTGATTTGCGGCTTGTATAAAATATCGACCATCTGTCCATAATGCTGCCTCATCTTGTAAAACAACTAAAACTCCAGCACTTCCTGTAAAACCTGACATATATTTTCGGCATGCAAAATATTCGCATACATACTCAGTTTCATGAAAATCACTTGTAGGTATAATATAAGCATCTACATTATTTTCCATCATTTTTTTACGTAATTTTTTTAGTCTCTCTTTAATCATAAAATACATCCTTCCTTCTAAATCAAACTACTTTTTTAAGTGCCTCTACTTGATAGACAAAATCAAGAAAGGCAAACATCTTCGTTGTTACAAACGCAAAAAAACATATCATAATTACCATTTTTATTATATATGTTCCAAAATATATTGCTTTAACACTATTTTCTAAACGCATATATTTAAATTGATTCCACATAATCACTAGTGGAAAAGCAAATATAACGCCTTGGAATAAATAATACATCCATGTACGATTTTTTAACAAATATAAAATATCAAAGACCTGGCCTGCTTTAAAATCAATCAAAAATTGATTTAATACGGAAACATAGGCATGCTGATTAAAATAACCTGTTGCGCCCAAAAGACAAACGGCAGAAAACAAATTCACCAAAATTAAAACAGTTCTAAATATACTGTTTGATTTTTTTCTCGTTACTAAATAAGTCTGCGATAACGTACATAGATAGGAAAAAAGAAATAAAATAAAGTATATTTCGTTATAAAATGGAAAAAAACAATAAATCAAACAAAAAAAGAGACTTATTCCTATCATCAAATTTCCAAAAGTATCTGTATAAGTTCGATACCGTTGTTGTTTACGAATTCCGTATTTATGCATCGAAAAAATATTCGCAATATATTTATATATGGCTTTAGGTAATAGACTCATAATACATGCGATGCAAAATACGACCCCTATAATTATATAATCTTTCATCTGTAATCCTTCCCTTATTTATTTTGTTATGAATCTATTGTAGAATAAATTCATAAATTCGTCTAGAAAGGATATGTAATATGAAAGTAATTTTTTTAGATGCAGATGGAACCCTATTCCATCATGAAGGATATATACCATCAAGTTCTATAATGGCTTGTCAAAAAGCAAAAGAAAAAGGACATAAAATCGTATTATGTACAGGAAGGCAAATGGCTGAAATTTTCGGAGACATGTTAAAAATCGATTATGATGCGATTATTGCAGGTAGTGGAGCCACTATAGAGTGCGAGCATAAAATCATCGAAGAAAATAGTTTTTCTAAAGATGAACAAATGTATTTAATTCAATATTTACAATCCAATCATATTCCAAGTAGCTATGAGACTAAAGATGCTATTTATGTTGATCAAGAAACAAAGACATTGATGAAAAAGATGGTCGAAGAACAAACAAAAGACTTGAATGAAATAGATAAAAAAAGGCATGCTATGAATGTTTTATATCACCAAGCAATTGTAACGGATAATCCTTTTCAGCTTAAATTAAATAAAGTTTCATTTATTGACAACCACAAAATTTCATATGATAAAATTCATAAAGAGTTGCAAAATAAATTTGATGTCATTCCTGCAACATTTGCCCCTTTAGGAAAAGAAAGTGGTGAAATTGGTTCTTATTCCATCACAAAAGCCACAGGAATGGAATCGGTTGTCAAATATTTTAATGCAGATTATAAGGATACGATCGCATTTGGTGATGGTCACAATGATTTAAAAATGTTTGAAAAAGCAGCCTATAGTGTTGCGATGGGAAATGCATGTAAAGAATTAAAAGATAAAGCAGATGATGTTACAACTGATATTGATCAAGATGGTATCTATAATGCATTTAAAAAATTAGATTTAATATAAAAAGTCGAGGAAAGAAATTCTTTCCTCGTTTATTTTTCTACAATCGCATCTAAGCGATCAATTCCAACTTGAATTCTTCTTAACGTTTCATCTTTCCCTAAGATATAGGCAATTTCAATAGCTCCTCCAGGAGTAAATTGTTTTCCTGAAATAGCCGTTCGAACTGGCCATAAAACTTGTCCATTTTTCATTTCAAGTTCTTGTGGTAAAGCCATTAAACAATCATGTAAAGCTTGTTCGCTATCCCAATTTTCAAATTTTTCTAGCGCAACCTTCACAGCCATCAAAGCTTTCAGAGCTGTTTCAGGAGTCGATTTCATCTTTTTATGACGATACATTTCTAAATCATATTCAACTAATGTATCAAAGAAATCAACGCTCTCTTCAATTTGATTTAAAACATCAATTCTAGGTTGAATGATTTTGGCAATTTTCTTTAAATCGTAAGGTCCAGAAATTACCTTTTCCAAATACGGTTTTACGGTTTCATAATATTTGTCTTCGTCCATATTACGTAAATAAACACCATTCATCCATGTCAATTTATCAATGTCAAAGATTGCAGGACTTTTTGAAATTCGATGAATATTAAATACTTTGATTAATTCATCTAATGTATAAATTTCTTGTTCTGTTTCAGGAGCCCACCCTAAAAGAGCAATATAGTTCATAATCGCATCTGGTAAATATCCTTTAGCCACCAAATCTTGAAATGAAGCATCTCCATTACGTTTTGATAATTTATGATGTTCATCTTTCATAACAGGAGGTACATGGACATAAGTTGGTCTTTGCCATCCATAAGCATCATAAATAAGATTATATTTAGGAGTACTTGATAAATATTCATTTCCACGCACAACATGAGAAATTTCCATTTGATGATCATCAATGATATTCGCAAAATTATACGTAGGGAATCCATCGGATTTAATTAAAATTTGCTCATCTAAAACATCTCCATCCACTTCAATACGTCCATAAACCTCATCATCAAAATAAGTTTCTCCTACATTGTTGATTGTTTGACGTATAACATATGGTTCACCAGCATCAAGTTTTGTTTTTATTTCTGATTCACTCAAATGTTTACATGGATCATTAAACTTAAAAGAAATACCTAAGCTATCGGCTTCTTTACGTTGTTCTTCAATCTCTTCTTCACTACAAAAACAATAGTGTGCTCCACCTAATTCTATTAATCTTTCGGCATATCCTTTATACATTGGTAAACGTTCACTTTGAACATAAGGACCATAATCACCACCAATATCTGGTCCTTCATCCCAATTCAATCCACACTCTTTTAAAGTTTTATAAATAACATCTACGGCTCCTTCAACTTTACGTTCTTGATCCGTATCCTCTATACGAAGTAAAAAATCTCCGCCTTCATGTTTTGCGATTAAAAATTCAAACAATGCTGTTCTCAAATTACCAATATGCATATAGCCAGTTGGACTCGGCGCAAAACGAGTTCTAGTTTTATTCATATCTCTATCATCCTTTCGCTCCATTAATAATAATACGAAAATGAGTTTCTTTCAATGAAGAAGAAAAAAGAAAAGAAGAATTAAACTCTTCTCTTCTTTATAAACCATAAGATTAAAATAATAAATCCTGAAATAACACCAAGATATGTGTACAATTTAAAATTAGTATAAGTTGCTGTAGGAATTGTCTCTTTTATATTCTCAAATTTAAGCTCATACCCACTTTCAACCTTTTTATCATCTACATATAAAACATTATCCTTAACACTCACTTTTATCATTTGACTATTGATTTTATATCCACTTGGAGCTTTTGTTTCTTTTATATAGAATTCAGAATTGTTACACAACACTTGTATTTTCTTTTTACCACTTAACTTCTTAATCTTATTTTCACAAGATGCATCACTGTACAATGTAAATTCAACCACATCATCAATCATTTCCTTGGATTTAGAATCTATTTTTTGAATTTCAAATTTAGGGAAAGGAACATGTTTCGGTAATACTTTTATATCATAAGACAATTCATCATCATCCCATTGTGGAATAGAAACTAAAGTAGATGAAATCATTTCGTAATCATGGATATGAATCGGATATAGGTAATAAACACCTAATTCCAAATTATCTATTTTAGCTATACCATCCTTGTTTGTAACCAAAATATCTTTAGAGGTTAAATTTAAATTTTCTATCTTCCTTAAAATATCCTCATACTCCGTTGTATTTAATTCTACATTAAAATCAACATTTAAAGATTTGAATGCATCACACACAACATATTTACCATCAACAATAGAAGCTACTTTTTGAATACCTAATTCAACATTCTCTTTCGATAAACCATCCACTGAATCTTGCAATTCAACCGTAATTGATCCCACATCCTGTGCATGTATAGGAATACAAATACCACACATACATATTAACAATGAGAACAACCCTTTTAAAAATTTATTCAATATATCCCTTCTTTCTAAATATAACGATAAATGCAAGTACAAGTGGAATCATCAAAAACAGCAATTCACGTAATGAATATGAGAAGCGCGTAACATCTTTACTATGATTTTTTACTTTTGTCCTTTTTGCCTGAACAACTAAACGTTTTGTGTTTATTCCATAAGGAGTACATGTTATTAAGCTCACCAAATCTTGACCTTTATTTATATCTATATCTAATATTTTTTCTGGATCAACCACATAGGACTTTTGTACCTTATAAACAAGTTCCCTATCACACACATGAATATAGATTAAATCCCCTTTTTTTAGTTCATCAATTCGAGTAAATAATTTTGAACTAGGAAGACCTCTATGTGCTGTTAATAAACAATGTGTATTCTTTCCTCCTACAGGCAAGCTTGAAAATGAAAAGTGACCAACACCATTATTTAATACTTCTTCACTGGTGTTATGATAAATGGGAATGTTCAAAGAAATCACAGGAATTTCTATACTTGCCATAACGTGTGTTGAAGAATAATTTAACATTTTCTCATAGTTTTCAAATACATGATTCTCAAATAAGTTTTCATTATATGCCCTTGCATCTTGATAAATTTGATTGAGCTTATCTCTACTCATCAATGACTCATCCTTTTTAAATGTTGAAATTAAGGAGGTATGACAAAAACAACTAACAATATTCAACAAAAATGGAGATAAGCAAAGAATAAGCCCAATTATAAATAGTAACTTATTGATTTTGTCTTTTCTTTGAAGTGACATAAATCATAAGTACACTACCCGTAACAACCAATACAATACTTAAAACTGAACCCGTAACTGGAAGTTTATCATTTGTTTGGTTCAATACCTTTAGTTGAATAGAACCATCATCTAAACTTGTGTCTAAATTCTTTTTAAAGCTTGTAGCACTAAGCGACAATAAAGCGTCCTGATTAGTAACAAGATTATTGCGATCTTCAATAAATGTTGGCGTGATTTCCAGTTCAATCACATCTTTCAACAATCGATATCCTTTTGGAGCTTTAATTTCTTTCAAATAGTATTTACCTTGATCCAGGCCATAAATTTTAAAAGAGCCCAAATCATTCGACACGATAGACTCAGAAGTTGATTTTTGTGAAACAACATAATCTGTTCCACTTTTTTGTACAAACACCTCATCTTGGCATGTTTCATCTCGGAAAAGTTTAAAAGTAGCACCTTCAAGTTTCGTTTCATTTTCATTCACTTTTAATCCATCCAAAGTATATGTAAAACTTGTTACACTGTCCCAAGGGGTTTTACCTTTAGAATCACTTCTTGGATCATTAGAATATTCCAAACGAACTTTGTTTTGAAAACCCTTTTTATTCATATTTGCTTTCGCATTTTCATTCAAACACGCATTATATGTAACCAATATTTTTTGTCCTGTAGCTACATTTTGAACTTTTTTTAAATCCTCAATTACCAATTTAAAGCCTGAATCTGTTTTCATATATGAATATTGTATGGCAGTTAATTTCGTATCACCAATTTGAATTTCAATAGAATTTTCTTCAATTGTCAATGCTGCATCCATCTCATCTTCAAAACAAAAAAAGTAAGTTGAATAGCCTGACATATCAGGTACTGCCGTCTCATATTTATAAGGGATTGTTTGTCCTATTTCATAATCTCCAATGTCATTCCATCCCACGCCATGATCATCTTCATTAATTTTCTTAATAATCGAAGGATAATCTGATTTTAAACGAATTGTAGCATTAGGATTAGCGGTACTAATCATCAACAAAGAGCTTGCACCATGCGTATTTTGAACACTTGTGATTTCATCTACCATATAGTATCCGTATTTTAAGTTTGTTAAAGTTATATTCCCATTGCTTAATACATTATCTACATAAATTGTATCTGCATCAAATTTAGAAACAACAGTTTGCAACTCATCCATTAATTTTCGATAAGCGCTTTGATTTGTATTGTTTTCAATAGTCACCAAATAATCAACAATCGCATCTTCGTCCATATCATTTCCCGTTTTTGTTTTAAAAAAGTTTAAAATTTCGCTCTTATATTTCGTATTTAAAGTATAGTGAATAGATTCATTTCCATTTTCTACATCAAAAATACGGTATAAACGAAAGGATTTACCTACAAGGCTTTGATTTTCGTTTGCCTGTATTTCAATCGTTGCACTTCCTTGGTTAAAGTCAACAACACCATTCGTAGCATGATACATGGTATCTTGACCATAAATTGGACTTATGTTTAAACTCAGCAAAAAAAGTCCAGTAAAAATTAATTTTTTTCTATTTTTCATTTATTATTCTCCTAAAAATCATACATCCAAGACCCATTATGACCATAATGAGAGTTATTGAAGAACCAGTATTTGGTAGTTTTGTTGTTTTTTTATTCACACAATCATATGTAATCGTAAAATCCGTGATTATATCTGTATATTTGACTTGATCAATATAAACATCCTCTTGTTTAGATGTTGGAATTAAATCTGTATATATCTCGTGAACAGAACCATCCAATTCATAGCCTTTTGGTGCTTGTATTTCTTTAAAATAATAGTGGGTTAAATTTTCAAGATTATTAAATTCAACAACTCCATTTATACTTACTTTTTCTTCAATTAAATTTTTACAATCAACATCTGAATACAATCCAAACTTTGCTCCATCCAATAATGTTCCTGAATTATTTTTTTTAATTATTTTCAAGCAATAAGGTTGAACATCATTTTCAATAGTTTGAACATCATCTTTAATAGCCACACTTCCATCTTGTTTTACTTCAAATTCAT
>CAVGPK010000074.1:0-9131 GCA_963631155.1 bacterium
TGAGGAGTCTAAGATTCGTGAAATATTATCTCATGCCAGTGTTGATTTACTTGAAAAAAAATTAGATTTTATAAAAAAACTCCGTAATCAGAGAATATCCTGAATGCGGAGTTTTGGCTTTTTTATATCTTCTTGAAGATAATCTTTAACTTGCGTTGTTAAAATTGTTGGAGTACTTGCTCCACTAGTGATTGCGATTGTTTTAAATTTTGAAAATTGTTCCTTATCTACATCTTGAACATTTTGAATTGAAAAAATATTTTTAATACCTGCTTTTTTTCCAATGTTGGCAAGTTTTTGTGTATTATTACTTGTTGGATCTCCCACAACGATTAAAGCGTCAACTTCTTTTAAATCAAGAATGGCCTGTTGTCTTATGCGTGTCGCATTACATATTTCATCATGAAATTTTGCATATGGATATTTTTCTTTAATTTGATTAAACGTTTTTTCTATGTCGTAAATGGACATCGTGGTTTGATTTGTGACAAAAATTTTATCACAGGAAAGAGTTGGGATTTTTTGATCTGGTTCAATTAAATACACATTAGAATCCATTGTATAAATGGATTCGGCTTCAGGATGTTTGTTTTTGCCTATGTAAAAAATAGCATAACCTAATTCTAGATGTTCTTTTACAATTCGCTGTGTTTGTAAAACAAAAGGACATGAGGCATCTATGCACACTAATCCCTTGTTTTTTGCTTTTTCACGCACTTGTGGACTGATTCCATGTGCTGTAAAAATCACAATTCCAGAATCTATATCATCAAGTAATTCCATTCGTGTTTTATCTTTATTTTCGATTGTATTGATTTGATAAAAAGATAATGCTTCTTTTACATATTTATTGTGTACAAGGTTTCCTAGAATTGTAATTTGTACATCTGGATTTTCTAAACGAGTTTGTTTTGCCATTTTGATAGCTTTTAAAACTCCACCACAATATCCTTGTGGTTTTACCATGATAATATTTTGTTTCTTCATGTCTATATTATGACATATTGGATTTGAATTTGTAAAATCAAAAAAAATTTGGGATAATATGAAAGGAAAAGGATGGAATTTATATGAATAATCGTATTCAAGAAATAATGGAATTAGAACATTTTAAAACACTTACGCCTATTCAGGAACAGGTTTTAAATCGTAAAAATAAAAATAGAGATGTTATTGGTATTTCAAGTACAGGGTCTGGAAAGTCTCATGCTTTTTTTATGCCAATCTTTGAGGGATTAGATTTTGATTTAGATGAAGTACAAGCGGTGATTAGTGCTCCTACTCGAGAACTTGCATATCAATTATATGATCGCTGTAGAAAGATTGCGAAACATTTTAATGTGCGAGTTAAGCTGGTTACAGGTGGTATGGAAAAAGTATCGAACATTGATAAACAACCTCAAATTGTTATTGGAACACCTGGACGTATGAAAGATATGTTTATCAAAGATCATACTTTGCGTTTAGATACTGCAAAGATGGTTGTTATTGATGAAGCTGATATGACCTTGGAATTTGGATTTTTAGAAGATGTAGATGAAATTTTATCCAAAATGGATAAAAAAATTCAACTTATGGTATTTTCTGCAACAATACCTGAATCTTTGGAGCCTTTTTTAAAAAAATACTTATATGATCCAATTAAAATTGAAATTAAACAAGATGAACAATTTCAAAGTGATGTAGAACATCTTTTGGTTCCTTGTAAACACAAAAGCTATGAACAAAAACTATTGGATATTCTTCCTTCTATTCAACCTTATATTTGTTTAATTTTTGCCAATACGACTAGTGAAGCTCAACGTATCGCAAATTTAATGCGAGAAAATGGTTATGATTTAGTTGAATTGCATAGTGGATTAGAATCTAGGGAGCGTATGCAAGCAATAAAGATGATTCAAACGCAGAAAAAGTCATACATTGTTGCCAGTGATATCGCAAGTCGTGGAATTGATTTAGAAGGAATTACACATGTTATTTCTTGTGGATTTCCTAATGATTTAAAATTTTATGTTCATCGTTCTGGACGTACTGGTCGTGCGAATCGTGATGGACAATGTATTGCTTTGTATCAGGAAAAAGATTTGAAATCAGTTAAATCGCTACAAAAACATGGTATTGTATTTAAGCATGCGGATGTAAAAAATGGATCTTGGATTGATTTAAAACCACTTGAAAATAAACGTTCAGTAAAGAAGAATGATGAATTTCATGATGAAATCGGGAAAATTGTTCATAAGAAAAAGAAAGTTAAACCAAATTATAAAAAGAAACAGAAACAACAAATCGATCGTATGGTACGTAAAAAACGTAGAGAAATGATAAAAAAAGATATCAAGCGTCAACAAAAAGAGCGGGCTAAAGAAAAACAAAGACAGAAGGAATATTAAAATATAATGTATCTTGGTTGTCATGTTTCCTTTAAAACGCCTGATTATTATTTAGGTGCTGTTAAAGAAGCGTTAGACTACGGAGCTAATGCGATGATGATTTATACGGGAGGCCCAAGTAATACAAGGCGTACAGATATTTCAAAACTAAAAATAGATGACGCTTTAGAATATATGAACGCAAATAATTTTTCAACATCACGTGTTATTGTACATGCGCCCTATATTATTAATCTTGCGAATACCGTGCGTAAAGAAACAGCAGAATTCGGTGTTAATTTTTTACTTATGGAGCTTAAAAGAGTAAAGGCTTTGCATGTATCAACTCTTGTCTTGCATCCTGGTAGTCATGTTCAGGCGGGCCTTCAGGTAGGGCTTGATTCTATTGTATCTTGTTTAAATGATGTTTTTGATCGAGATGATTCCAGTGTTACAATTGCACTAGAAACAATGGCAGGAAAGGGATGTGAATGTGGTTCACGTTTTGAAGAATTAGCTTATATTATTGCCAATGTGAATAAGCCTGAACGTTTAAAAGTATGTATGGATACCTGTCATATATGGGATGCAGGTTATGATGTTCATAATTTTGATTCTGTGTTAGAAGAATTTGATCATATTTTAGGTTTAAACAATTTGGCTTGTATGCATATAAATGATTCTAAAAATATTTTAGGTTCAAAAAAAGATCGACATGAAAATATTGGAAAAGGATATATTGGTTTTGATACCTTATATTCAATTGTGCATCATAAAAAATTAGAAAATATCACAAAAATATTGGAGACTCCATATATCGATGGTGAGGCTCCTTATAAAAAAGAAATCTTAGCTTTACGAGGCTAAGATTTTTTTAAAATTTGTCTATTTCTTCTTTCAGTCTAGGAATGATTTCGTCTTGTTTTAGCTTTTCAATAATTTCTCCTCTCTTTATAAGAAGGCCTTCATTTTTTCCACCTGCAATGGCTATATCTGCATGTTTCGCTTCTCCTGGACCATTTACTGCACATCCCATAATGGCAACTGTAATATCTTTGTTTACAGTTTTTAAATATTCTTCAATTTCATTGACAACAGGTTCAATATCCCATTGTGTTCGACCACATGATGGACATGCTATTAAATTGGGCACATGATTGATTAATTTACAATCTTTTAATAATTCTTTAACTATTGGAATTTCTTTTTCAGGTGATCCGTTTACACTAATTCGAATTGTATTGCCGATTCCTTCCAATAATAATGTACCTAAGGCAAGACTTGATTTTATTGCACTCGTTAACGTTGTTCCGGCTTCTGTCACACCAAGATGTAAGGGATAGTCAAAAGTTTGTGCTGCCAAACGATATGCTTCAATACAAAGGATAGGATCACTGGATTTGAAAGAGAGTATCGTATTATAAAAGTCTAGATCTTCTAATATTTGAACGTGTCTTTTAGCACTTTCAATCATTCCTTCAGCGGTTGGCTTACCATATTTTTCATGGATATCTTTTTCCAAAGAACCACCGTTTATTCCAATTCGAATTGGAATGTTATTTTCTTTACATGCTTCTACAACCTTTTTTACGTTTTCTTTACTTCCAATATTTCCTGGGTTTATACGTATTTTATCTACGCCAGATTCAATACATGCTAAGGCTAGACGATAATCAAAATGGATATCGGCAACAATTGGAATATGGATAAATTTTTTTATTTCTTTTATTGCTTTTGCATCTTCCATATCCATGCAACTAACGCGAATAAGTTCACAGCCAATTTTTTCTAAATTTAGAATTTGTTGAACTACTTCAGATATTTTTTTTGTTTCGATATTACACATAGATTGAATAACAACGTGATTATTTCCACCAATTTGTAAATTTTTAACTTGTACGCTTCTTGTTTGAGTTCGATTCATAATTTCCTCCACTAGTTTTAGTATACTCTAATCATTGTTTTTTTTCCATTTAACAAATAAACGTGTATAATATAAATGTTTCAAATTAAGGGGGATTACTTTGAAAAAAATAAAAACAAGGAAAAGGGCAAATTCATCTATTGATACGGTTATTTCCAATCGTATTTTAGTTTTATCGATATTAATTATAGCTGCTTTTTTAATTATATTTTCACGTTTGCTCTACTTGCAAGTTTTTTCTTATAGTGATTATACAGCGAAAAAAGATGATTATACATCAATTAAACAATATACAAGTGCTCCTAGAGGACAAATATATGATTGTAAGGGTAGAGTTATTGCGAAAACGGTTGTAAGTCATAATATTGTGTTTACTTCACCAAATAATATGACAACGGATGATTACAAGGTTTATGCAAAACGTATCGCAAAAGTTTTTGCGGTAAAAGCAAAAGATTTCACGGATGAAGATAAAAAACAAGCTTATATTACTTATAAATCATTTTTAGATTCAAGTAATCCAGAGTATGCTTGTAATAATTTATTAACATCTAAAGAGCTTAAACAATACCAAAGCGGATTATGGGGAGATAATGCAGAAAGTAAACGATATCAGATTTTAATGAATCGTATCTCAGATAAACAAATTGGGGAAATGACACAAGCTCAATTAAAAATGTGTGTCATTTATCAACGAATGATTGCTAATGCGAGTACTGGCCAGGAAAATGTAATTTTGGAAGATGTAAGTGACGATGATGTAGCTTATTTAGTGGAACACAAAACCGAATTTCCTGGATTTGATGTTGATTTTGGAGGTTGGAAACGTGAATATCCTTATGGAGAATCTTTTTCTGACATTCTAGGTTCTGTTAGTACAAGTACGCAAGGGCTTCCTAGTGAATTGGCAAGTTATTACTTATCTAAGGGGTATCAATATAATGCTTCAGTTGGAAAATCTGGACTCGAATATCAATATAATGATTTGCTTGCTGGAACTCCGGAAATTGCTAAGATTACATATGATTCAAACGGATTAGCACAAAAGCAAGTGATTCAGGAAGCAAAAAAAGGATATGACATTTATTTATCAATTGATATAGAACTTCAACAATATCTGGATGATACGCTTAAAAATACATTGACAACGTATGCTGGAACAAAAAATCGTGAAAATTTTCAATCGTTATTCACAACATTAATGAATCCGAATGACGGTTCTATTTTGGCTATGTCAGGATATCAAATAGATTTGGACACAAAACAATTAACCTATTATGCATCCGGTAATTATACGTCTTTAGTAAATCCTGGATCATGTATAAAAGGAGCCACAGTATATATGGGAGAAAGTGAAGGTGTTGTACAACCTGGAGAAGTTATTATTGATGAGACTATGAATATTGGAGGTCAAGAGTTTGGATCGTATGAAGATCATGGTCCTGTCACAGATATAACAGCTTTGGAAATGAGTAGTAACGTTTATATGTTCCATATTGCAATTCGTCTTGCTGGATCTAGCTATACAGAAGGAGAAGGATTATATGTAGACGATTTACAAGGCACATTAAATAAGATGAGAAGCTATTATTCAATGTTTGGCCTTGGTAATGTCACAGGCCTAGATATTCCTAACGAAACAAGTGGTTATTTGGGTTATGGATCCGAACCAGGAATGTTATTGAATTACTCTATTGGTCAGTTTGATATGTATTCTCCAATTCAATTGGCTACGTATGTGACAACGATTGCATCTGGAGGAAATGTATATAAACCTAGATTTATGTCTTATGCCACTGAGGTTAATTCGAGTGAAGTTGTATCAGTAAACGAAACTCAAATTAAATCTACATTACCTACAAAGAATTCTAAGTATTTAAATCGTGTCCAAGAAGGATTTAAAGCATGTGTTACTAGTGGCTATTGTGGGGATGGATTAAAAGACATTGAACAAGGGGTATCTGCAAAAACAGGTACAGCCGAAGTAGGAGAATGGACGACTGCCAATTTGGTTGGTTATACTCCAAGTGAGAATCCTCAACTATCTTTTGCTTGTTCGGCACCAACATCTTCTCAGAACAATCAATCTGTTGCACCTAATGCTTGTACACAATACATTATGCCGAGCGTAATTCAAAAATATTATGAATTATATTCAAATTAACGAAAATGACTTGAAAGTTTATTGTGTTATATGCTAAAATCAACTAGTAATTGAAAAATGTGAGGAGGACTGAACATGAGAGATCGTATTACATTTAAGTGCTCTGTTTGCGGTGAAGAAAACTATATTGGAACAAGAAATAAAAAGAAACATCCTGATCGTATGACTGTGAAAAAATATTGTCCAAAATGCAATCAGCAGACTGAACATAAGGAGAAAAAGTAAGAAAGACCGCATAACGGTCTTTTTTATGTATGTAAATTATGGAAATTATCACGAAGCCATTAGGCCCTGTTCAAGCTAATTCTTATTTACTGATTGACAATTATCATAGTATTTTAATTGATCCAGGAGATGAGTATACGAATATCGTTTCTGTTTTAAAAGAACATCACTGTGATTTAGAAGCAATTCTTTTAACACATGCTCATTTTGATCATATTGGTGGTGTAGATTGGTTGTGTAGAAAATTTGATATTCCAGTCTATTTAAATCCGAGTGAATTTGAATTTTTATCGAATCCTACTTATAATTCATCTGAAAATTTTATGATGGATGTTTCTATCAATAAAAAATCATTTTCTTTAAAAGAAGGAATGAATCAAATCGGACATTTTGAAGTCGAAGCAATTTTTTGTCCTGGCCACTCTATAGGTTCTACTGTATTTAAAATTAATGATTGCCTATTTACAGGTGACGTTTTATTTCAAGGATCAATAGGTCGTACAGATTTATATAGTGGATCAAATTCAATGATGCTTCAATCCTTAAAAAAGCTATCTTCTCTTGAAGGCGATTATCCTATTTATCCAGGACATGGACCTAGCACATCCTTATTTCAAGAGAAAAATTGGAATGAATATTTAAAATATGCAGAAAATTTATAAATTTTCTGCTTTTTTTTGTGAAAAAACCCAAAAATTTCGTATAAGAGAATGGAGGGTATAAAAATGGAAGATTTACTACTTGATTTAATTTCATATGCGATTGAAAAGAAGGCGAGTGATATACATTTTATTTGTACTAAAAATGAGTTAAAAATACAACTTCGTTGTCAAAATGAAATGTTTGATATGTATCAAGATATTTGGAAACCCAATTTTTTTGAATACTTAAAATTCATTTCTAAGATGGACTTAACAAATCCATTTATACCACAAAGTGGTCAGTTTAAAATTATGCATCGCAATAAAGAAATATTTTGTCGATTTAGTGTGATATTAAATCATCATATTCAAACGGGTGTTTTAAGATTGTTGAATAATTCTATGGCTATTGATCTGGCAAATTTATCATTATGGAAGGAGGATTTAATTTTTTTTCGATCTTTATTACATCTTAGGCAAGGATTGATTATATCGTGTGGACCAACAAATTCAGGTAAAACTACAACATTGCATGCGCTGTTACATGAAATCGCACTTTTAGGCAAGCATAAGGTTGTGAGTCTTGAAGATCCGATTGAAATAGAAGATTCAAATTATTTGCAGCTGCAGATTAATGAAGCTTTAGGTTTTACTTATGATGTTGGTATTGAACAATTGTTAAGACATGATCCGGATGTGATTTGTATTGGGGAAACTCGAAATGAGTATACAGCTCAAATGGTTGTAAGAGCAGCTTTAACAGGTCATTTAGTATTAACAACGATTCATGCTAAAAATGGCATAGAATGTTTATCGCGTTTAATTAATTTGGGGGTAGACCAGATGGATTTATTGAATGTCGTTACAGCAATTTTTGCGCAAAGATTGTATTCTTCAAAAAATGGAAAGGCTTGTGTGTATGAAATTATTACTCAAAAAGATCTTAGATTTATGCTCGAGAAACAGAAATATCCTGAACATGTTAAAACATTACAGGATAAAATTGAAGAAGGTATTATGCAAGGATATATTCAAGATGAACAAGCAAAATATGACTTGTTCAATTTCTCGTAGTGAAATCAAACAGTTTTCTTTAATGTTAGAAAGTGGGGTTGATATTGAAACAATAATAAAACTGATTTTTAAAGATGAAGACTCAATTTTAAATCAATTAAAAGATGGGACACCGTTATTAAAGATTTTTTGTGAAAATCAAAAGGGATTATTTTTTTGCTATTTAAATGAAATTGGGCAATATACGAGTTTAAAAAAAGGAATAGAATGTGTTGAAAGTATAGAAAATTCGACTTTAGAAGTGTTTAAATCGATCATGAAGAAAATCGCATATCCTTATTTTTTGATGGTTTTTGCCTTAGCGATGATTGTGTTTTTTTCAGATTATGTACTTGTTGAAATGAGTTATTACTTAAATGGGTCAAATCTTCTGTTTTGGATTTCTATTTTAAAAATAGTATTTTGTCTTCTATTGGTCAGTATTACTTCTTACTTCATCATTTTATATATCATGTTATATAAGTTTTCTTGTTTAAAAAAATTTATTCATTTCTTTCTTCAATTTTCTCTTTTTAAAAGGATGAATTCTTTACAATTTGTATGTATATATTCTTGTTTATTAGATACAGGTTTAACTACGATTGATATTTTATCGGTTATGAAAAAATTAAATTTTTGTGCGGGTGGATGTTTAGCAGATTTACTTTTAAAGAAATTGAAAATGGGAAAGAGTTTTGAAGAAAGTATAAAACAAGAGCCTTATATAGATGATTCATTTAAGAAGATGGTAACGT
>CAVGPK010000075.1:0-8995 GCA_963631155.1 bacterium
ATTTTTTCATATTTGTGAATATCTCCTTTATATACTATTCACAAATTTTTGGAGAAATCCTTAAAAAAAAGCAGTAAGCAGTAAAGACTGCTTCAAATATAAAGTGTCCCGGATGAGATTTAAACTCACAACCTTTCGCTTAGGGGTTGCCCCTGCCCTTGTCCGTCAAATATCACGAAGTGTTAAATATGCCGTTGAACACCACATTTTTGTTACTTTTTAGAATTTCATTTTTGTCTGTTTTGTACCGTAAAATGGTCCTAGTGATGGTTCGAATGACGTAATCCAAACACTTTTTGCCAATTTTTGTGAGCCCCTACCTACAGTCGGACCATGTGGCATGGATGGAACATTTACTATGGCAAATGGTTGGCTGTTGGAGAAAATTTTTCTTGAAAACGAATATTCAAAAATTTAATAAAAAGATATGTACAAATAGGAATAAATATCTATGATAGAAAAGATAATTGGACGTATAAAGAAAAAATACTTGATAGGGTGGGAAAAACAAATGGAATCAAAAGAGTTCAAAGAAAACAACTGGATGAACGAAATGGCAAGAGTAACCTTCAAGGATGGTGAAAGAATCACAGGAGAAGTGAGTATTACTGCACCATTTGACATGGAGGGCGAAACTGCTGAAGATTCAATTTATATCATGATTGATCAAGGAACTGCAGTCATTGAAGAAAAACTATCTGAAGTTTTAAAAATAGAACCCTTGAGGTCGAAGAACATGAGATAAAATGCATGCAACAATGGTGAGGATATAGAGAGTATTAGAAAATAAAAAAGTCAATTTTTTCATTGATAAGGCTCCTACCGCCGTAAGTATAGAGTGTTAAAGTCGGATAGATATCAATTTACAGTCATCGTACCAAATTTAAATTATGGTGACACCCAAGATGACATTTATAATTTGATACTATAAATGATACTTTAAAGTTAAAAGTAAGGTTTGTTTCTCCGTTAAACAATTTTGACACCTTGTCGTTAAAAAAATGACACACCTACTCCTTTTACATAACCGACAAATGTTTGGTTGTGAAAAAGGAGTTTTTTTATGCGTAAATGTAAAGTAATCGTAGTCACAAATCAAAAAGGTGGCGTTGGTAAAACAACAACGGCAGAGAATTTGGTCATTGGCTTATCTCAACAAGGATTCGATGTATTGATTGTAGACTTTGATCCACAGGGAGATCTGGAAAATTGTTTAGATTGAAAAAACAATGACACTTTAGAACATTCCGTCTCTTCAATGCTAGATGATTATATTAATGATAAACCTATTGATTATGATTCACTAATATTGAATCATTCAGAAGTTATCGATGTAATACAAGCCAATATTGAGCTTGCAGACTTTGAGATGCGTTTAGTCAGCGTAATCAATAGAGAATAGGCATTAAGTAATTGTATTGATTGTCCACCCTCTTTAGGAATGCTTACAGTTAATGCTTTAGCTGAAGCAGATGAAGTATTGATTCCAGTACAAGCTCAACCCTAGATATAAAACTAAATCGATAAAAAGCGCATAAAAATAGCATAATTTCGCACTTGCTAGCCACGGTTTACAGGTTATTTTTTCAATTTTGTTTTCAAACGTAGTCGCACATTTTTATTAAATGTAACCACCAGCTAAGTGGATAAATAAGGTAATTAACAAACAATGCAGGATTTAAAATCTCTTTAAGCCAACAGTTTGAAACGCCTTGGGATGCCAAGTATAATATAGACAAACAATGCACAATTAGAAAGAAGAGGAACCATAATGATTGAACAATTAATTTCTGAAGCGACAGAATGTGATTTCAAAGTAGCACTTGAAACAAAGAAGCCAAAAAGTTGGTTAAAAAGTGTTAGTGCATTTTCTAATGGCATTGGTGGGACTTTATTTTTTGGTATTTCTGATGATAAAAAACCAATCGGATTATCAAATGTACAAGGTGATGCTGAAGCAATTAGTCGCTTAATTAAAGAACGCATAACTCCACTTCCCCAATTTAATCTAAAACCATTTGTAGAAGATAATAAAAATATATTGGCCTTAGAAGTTCAATTTGGTCGCTCTACTCCCTACTATTACAAAGCAGATGGTGTAATGGAAGCTTATATTCGTGTTGGAAATGAAAGTGTGATTGCTCCAGATTACATTGTTAATGAATTGATTCTAAAAGGGACTAATCAATCATTTGATACACTTTTAACAGATGCTTTAAAGAAGGATTATAGCTTTACACTTTTAGAAGCAACTTATCTAGAAAGAACTGGCCTTCATTTTGAACCATCTGATTATGTTTCTTTTGGTTTAGCTGATAAAATGGTTTCTTAACTAATGCCGGAAAGCTCTTAGCAGATCAGTATATAGTGTACAATTCTCGTATATTTTGTACTAGATGGAATGGCTTGGAAAAAGGTTCTATCTTTGATGATGCGCTAGATGATAAAGAATATGAAGGAAGTTTAATCTATCTGTTAAAGAATGCTAGTGACTTTATTAAAAACAATTCAAAAGTAAGATTTGTTAAAGAAGCACAATATCGAGTAGATAAACCAGATTATGCTGAAAGAGCTATAACAGAAGCAATTGTAAATGCGCTAATCCATCGTGATTATATAGTCCTTGGCAGCGAGATTCATATCGATATGTTTGATGATCGTTTAGAAATAGCTTCCCCAGGCGGAATGTTTGGAGGTGGAACAATCCAAGAATACGATATTTATAATATACGATCAATGAGAAGAAATCCGGTAATTGCTGATTTATTCCATCGAATGAAATATATGGAAAGACGTGGTAGTGGTTTAAAAAAGATTGTTAGCGAAACAGAAATGCTTCCAGGATATGAAGCTAAGTTTAAACCAGAATTTTTATCAACCGCAATGGATTTTAAAGTTACTTTGAAAAATATAAATTATACTCAGAATCAGGACAACTTAGTTAGTGACCAAGTTAGTGACCAAGTTAGTGACCAAGTTAACTCAAAGAACATTACACAAGCAATCCTTGAATTTTGTGTAACAGAAAAAAACAAGCAAGAAATATGTTCATTCGTAGGGTATAAAAATCTCACTTATTTTACAAGGAAGTATTTAAAACCATTACTATTAAGTGGACAACTCAAGATGACTATCCCGGATAAACCAAATAGTAAAAATCAAAAATACATCACTATCAGTGATAATCAAGACAACAATTAATATTAATCATAACACAGAGCCTTTTTCTGTAAGCGTCAAATAATAACCGTGTAGAAAAGAAAAAACAGAAAATGTACTATATATTCAATCGTTTGCATGCAAAAAGGATGACTATATGACTGTTTTGTCACATTAGACATCCTCTTTTTTTAACTTCTTAAACCCCGACTGATTTCACTTAACCATCTAAATGATATATCACTTTAACAACAGACTGAGTTCTCAATTTTAAGACCTTTATCTTTATTGTTGAGGTTTTCTTCAATGATGTAGAACTATGATTTCTATCCTAATAAATCTTGATATCTTACAAGTTCGACATTATTATTTTTTATCCATTCGATTACATCTTTATCAGTCAAAGCTGCCAAATCTTTTATTCTATATAGAGTGTAACTAGAAAGATTAAATAACTTTTCATCAACATAACCGCAATGACTAACAATAAATGCTTTTTCTTCATTCAGAAAACCTGATCTTTTCAGTAGATAATCTTTAATATCATCTTTCATTTGCCCTTCTAGATCTGTACCAAACCTATAATAACTCATATCGCAGGACTTAATATTATGATTTGAAAGAAAATCAATCGTATACTCTTTTCCATATTTTTTTGCTATATCACGTGAAGCTTTCCAAACAGTTGGAGTTGCATAAGCATGGCCATGAATATAATCAGGAACTTTTCCAACTAATTGAATATACTTTTGAACTTGTGCATCAAATTCTTTATATATCTCTTCATAGATAAGAAAGATATATCTAAATGACTGTCTATATCTGTAGCAAGCAACGTCTTTGGTACCCCACCAAAGACAAATATTTAGGGAGTATCCCTAAGACCCTAGATTGAATTCTTCAATTTCAATTCCCTATTTTTCCTTAACAGTGCTATAAGAATCATGTTAGCACTCTCAAAAGTGAATGGTGCATATACATCATTCACTTTTGTTTATGTTTAAAATTCTTTCAATTCATATGAAAAATCAAAGACATTTTTTCACATAAAACAAGTTTTTCCATGATAAATAAGCTTCATCATCATTGACTTATATATATGAAAATTGATGTTGAAAACGTTAGTTAAAGGAGGAAGACAAATGAAAACAATTACTAAGTTTTTAACATTAGTTCTTTCTCTATTTTGCGTATTCGGATTAATTAGTCCTGTATATGCAGAAGAGAGTGAAGACACACCAACTTTCAAAGCATATCATGCTTGGAATGGTTCAGAGGAAATCACAAGCAAAGATACAGATGCATATGATTATACTTTAGCAGTTGGAACATGGTATGGATTTTCATTCAACTGGGATGGAAATTTAAATAGTTCAGGTCAAAGTAGACTAGATAAATTTTCAGCTACAGGTTACTTTGAAACAGATAAGTTCTCAACATATGCAATAATGTATACAGATACAGTAAAGGCAAGTAAGACACCATCAACATCAGATACAACAACAGTTGGATTATATGGTGGTGTAGCAGTTATCTCTGTATTAGCAGTTGGATTACTATTCTTCTTCAAAAAGAGAAATGCTTAATCAATGATTAGAATCTCAGAAATGGGATTCTTTTTTAATTAACAGCTAGTCAAACGATTAGCTGTTTTCTTTTCTAACTTGTTTGATATAGCTTGACGAAGACCCCCCCCCGTTTTATAATCGAGGTATAACCAGAGAGGGAAAAATAATATGAAAACAACAATTAAGAATAGTGCTATCTTTGCACTATCAACACTCATGCTTGTAGGATGTTCATCCACTAGCAACTCACCTACTTCCACAAGCGAAGTGGCATCTTCAACATCAACTGAACAAGAAACTGAAACTATTGAATTAACAATTGATAACTGGCAAGATTATCTGGAAATGAAAGAAGATTACGGATACTATTACGATGATTTTGATGAAATCAACACAATGTACAAAGCATATTATTTCTACCTAAAAGACGGAATGACATTTGCAGAAGATTCTGAACCAGAAGTCGCAATTGAGTATGAATATGATTACAATTACTATACATTTTCAAATGTTGATTGGATAAATGGCACATTTGATTACGGGGAATTATTTGATGTTCAATCATTTGCCACAGATCATATTTCTGAAACTGCAACTTTAACTAGAAATTATGATAAAAAGACCGAAGAATATACAACAAATATTATTGGTTATATTAAACAAGGAGAAATATGGTTTAAAAATGGGGAAACTACTTCCGATGTAGATTTTGATGAGAATTTTCAACCTATAAATGTAATAGAAAAGCACGATAATCTAACAATCACTCGTATTCAAGGAACAATCGAAGTAGTGAAATAATCAATCAAACAGCTAGTCAAACGATTAGCTGTTTTTATTACGTAAAGGAGAATAAATGAGAAAAAGAAAAAATGAAATAAAGATAAGATTAACAGACAAAGAAATAGATCATTTAAATAAATTGGTATTGGATTCCAAATTACCACGTGAATCATATCTACGGATGTTGATCAGTGGTCTAGTACCACGTGCTGCACCTAGTAAAGAACTATACGATACAATCATTCTTCTTAGATGTATATCTAGTGATATTCATACAATTGCTGTGAATGGAAGAGATTATGAAAAGTATCAAGAGGATTATCAATTACTAGAAGAAGAGATATCAAAGATCATGATACTACTGAGACAACCAACTAATCTGGAGAAATTATGGCAATCACAAAGATATGGGCAGTAAAAGATGATCTGAACCGTGTATTAAACTATATTGAAAATCCAGATAAGACAAAAGAATCAATGTCAGATAGTTTAAAAGAAGTATTAGCTTATACAACTCAAGGTTATAAAACAAATGACAAGCAATATATTACTGGAATCAATTGTGAACCACGCACTGCATTAAAACAAATGTTAAATACAAAACTATCTTACAACAAAATGGATGGTAGACTCGCCTTCCATGCTGTACAATCATTCAAACCAGGTGAAGTAACACCAGAAGAATGTCATGCTTTAGGAATTGAATTAGCCAAACGCATGTGGGGAAACAGATATGAAGTTGTTGTTTCAACACATCTTGATAAAGAACATCTACACAATCACTTCGTTGTGAATTCTGTTTCTTGGATTGATGGAATGAAATATGACAATCGTAAAAGTGATATTGAACATTTTAGAGAATTAAATGATATTCTCTGCAAAGAACATGGTCTTTCAATCATTGATCATCCTAGTAAACATGGTATGAGTTATGCAGAATGGAATGCTGAAAAGAATGATGTTATCTATTTTAGAAAAATCATTCGTCATGATATTGATGTTGTACTTAGCTATTCACGTAATCTAGATTCTTTTCAATCCAATCTAGAAGAAATGGGATATAAAGTTGATCTAACAGGAAACCATTGGACTGTGTGACATCCACAAGCTACTCGGCCTAGAAGATTAGATAAGCTTACAAAAGACGGTAGATATTCTGAAGAATATATTTTAGATACATTACAAAATAATCTATTATTTCCAATGCAGCCTGTAGAAGATTACATTAAACCGAAGCCACTCCCCTCTTTCAAAAAGAAACCAAAGGGAATCATTGCGTTATATTGGAAGTATTGTATTCGATTAGGTATTTACCAACCAAAAGGAAATAAAGTTTATTACAGTTCAGAACTTAGAGGAGATCTTATTTATATGGATCAGATTACAAAAGAAAATACATTTGTAGGAAAGCATTCATTGGAATCTATGGAAGACATAGATTCTTTTATTTTAAAGACACAAGAAGAAAATCATGATTTATGGAAGCAAAGACAAATGATCTACAACAAACTCAAAGGAGTGCATGATCCTACAAAGAAAAAACAATTAGAAACCGATAGGGATTTCTACACAAAGAAAATTGCAGATAAAAGTGCAGAACTCAAGATATGTAATGACATCAAAAAAAGAGTTCCTGATATGGAGGCAAAGCTAAAACATCTGCAAGAATTAGAAGAACAGATGCAAATGGAACAACAAGAATACGAAAGGAGTTTAGGAATATGAATAGTGCTGATACAGCTGATCAGATGGCAAAGATGACCTTAGAAGGCATCAGAGTTGCTGCAGAAATTGGATTAAAAGCTGGTGGTGAAGCTACCAAATCACTTGCGGTAACTTTATATGCAATATTGTCAGATAACAAAAAAGTAAAAGGAAAAACAAGATTAGATTCTCTATTAAAATCCGGAAAAGAATTAAAAGTATTTGCGATACGTCATTCTGATTTAGAAACGTTTTGTAAGCAAGCTAAGAACTATGGGGTTCTTTATTCCGTTCTCAAAGAAAGAAACAATAAAGATGGAATCGTGGATATCATGGTACGTGCTGAAGATGCATCAAAGATTGCTAGAATGGTAGATAAATTTGACCTAGCAACCATCTCTACAAAACATATGAAAGATATCACCACCAACGAAAATAAAGATAATATCAAACCATTATCTGATGAAGAACATGATGCATTGCTTAATAAGTTGATGGATGATAAAAACCCGATAAAAGCTCAACAGTCGAAAGACGGCCTTCTGTTCGAGCAATCTTCAAAAACATCCAAGAAAGAAAGCGAGAAGAAGAAAGAAGAAAACGAAGATCTGCTACCTTCTACGGATAGACCGTCAGTTCGAAAGGAACTTAAGGATATTAAGCAACAACAATTAAAATCTTCTGCCCCAAAATATCCAGTAAGAAAGAAATCAAAAAAGAAAGTGAGATAGCAAAAACGCATAACTGGTTTAAGAAACAAAATGATGAAATAATCCAACTTCAAGTTGATGATACAGAAAAATGAAGAATTGTACCTACTCTTGCAGATCTTAGAGATAAACAAAGATTAGCTCAAAAAACTATGATTTTCTTGATTCACTGATTGTTAAAATGTGTGATGCTGATTCAAATAAATCATTACACTTTGATAAAAGTCGGTAAAAATAACCGGTTATCGCGTCAGATATTGTGAAAATGTCATTTTCTGATTTGTTAACTCATTGATTCCAAACTTTATATTTGTTAAACTATTTTTGAGGTGATTGTGATGAATTTATTCAAGAGGGAAAAATATTTAAAAAAGATTCGTCCGTTTTATAATCAAGAAGATTTAATTAAAGTCATTACAGGTGTAAGACGTTGTGGTAAAAGTAGCTTAATGCAAACGATTTGTGAAGAATTAAAAAGCACTGGAATCAAAGAAGAACAAATCATCTATATTGATCTTGATAGCAGAAAAAATCGTAATATTAAAAAAGCTGATGATCTGGAAAATTTAATTGAAATGCTCTCAAATATTGATGGTCATAAATACTTATTTATTGATGAAATTCAAAACGTAGATAAATTTGAAGAAGTAGTGAATGGTTATAGAACAGACGGTGACTATTCTATCTTTATTACTGGATCTAATTCGTATTTATTAAGCGGTGAATTGTCTACTAAGTTAACAGGTCGTTATGTTGAATTTGAATTATATACTCTATCTTTTGATGAGTATGAAGATATGAAAAAATTCTACAATAAGACAATCAATCCAAATCCTTTAGTAGAATTAAACAACTATATTCTTGAGGGAGGTTTTCCTAGAACTATTCAATTCGATGATTTGCAAACAAAAAGGACTTATACAGAAAGTGTAGTAAAAGAAATTTTTGAAAAAGATATACGTAAGCGTGTGAAAATAAAGAACAAAGAAGTTTTTAAATCCGTTGAGCACTTTGTTATTAATAATTTCGGTTCTACAACAAGTATTTCAAGCCTACAAAAAGCACTAGAAA
>CAVGPK010000076.1:0-8897 GCA_963631155.1 bacterium
AAGCTATATTTATGTTTTGCATCTTTTCTACCTTTATTTGGACGATTGCCATTTTTTTCTTATACTATTCTCATCGCTTCTTAAAAAAAATTGTCGTAGGATGTATGGTTGGTGAAATTCTTAGAATGGCATTATATGCCCCTACATTAATGGAAACATATAAGGGTGGTGAATATGCTCTTCGTGTCTTCATTTTATTTATAATCATAGATTTGATTCGTGTAACCATCTTATTTGTGTGTGCAACACAAATATTAAAATCGGATCAAGGATATTTAGAAAGCCCCAGAGATTAATTTTCTGGGGCTTCTTCTACGACAATCGGTAATTCAATTGTAATTTTTGTTCCAACATTTTCTTTAGAAGTCATATGTAAACTTCCTTTGTAGTATTGTACGGCATGTTTTACGATTGCCAAACCTAATCCCGTTCCAGGTATGGTTTTGCTTCTTTGTTTATCCACTCGATAAAATCTTTGGAACACTCTTTCCTGATCCTTTTGTGCGATGCCTATTCCTGTATCAGCAACACTAAAATAAAGGTTCTTTTGATCTTTCTTTAATACAATTTCAATATGTCCGTTTTCTTTATTGTACTTAACCGCATTAGAAATAAGATTATAAAAAATAGCACGTATATGATCTAAACTTGCATAAACATAGAAATCAGCTGTATACACAAATACTTTTAATCCTAAATCATCACATTGTGGTTTCACGCTTGATACTACTGTTTCCAAAAGCTGTTTTACAGCTATGTGTGTATATGTTACTTGCATTTTTTCTGTTTCTAATTTTGAAATCATTAAAATATCATTAATGAGTTGTGTCATATGATCGCTTTCTTTTAGAACACAATCCAGGCATGTATCAATTTGTTGCTTATCTTGTATTGCTCCAGAGCGTAATAATTCCGTATACCCTCGAATGGATGTTAATGGCGTTTTTAATTCATGCGAAGCATTGGAAAAAAATTCTTGTCGTATTCTTTTTTCCTTTTTCAGGCGAGCCATATTTTTTTGGTTTTGTTTCGACATCTGTGTTAATGAAGTTGTGATTTGTGTTAACTCCGGATATTCATAATCTTCAAAACTAAGAATATCTTTACTAATATCGGTATTATTGATTGTTTCTGTAATTTTTTGAAAAGGCAACATAATTTGATTTGCCATTCTTTTAGACAACAAAAGCACAACTAAAAAAGAGATACATGTGCTAAAGATAAAAGGAGCCAACAATAGAGAAAAAGATTGAGATATGCCATCAAAAGGCATAGCCAATCGAATAATGGTTTGATTATTTTCTTCATAATCGGCTACATAAAGATATGAACGTTTCATTGTATCCGAATAACGGATAGAACTGCCCGTTCCAGATTCTAACGCCTGTTTTACCTCTTCTCTTTGAAGGTGCTTTTCTGTAATATCTTTTTTGTAGTTATCATACAAAACTTTTCCATTTTTCTTGATAATAGTGATACGGGTATCTTCACTTTTCAAAATTTTTCCAAGTTTAATTTCACCCAATTCATCAATACTTAATTGTTTTACAAGATTGGCTGTTCTAAATAAATAAGAACGATCTTGATTAATGGCTTTATTGTATAGAGTTGCATATAAGAGACCAAATCCCAATAAGAATGAAAACAAAAATGTAACCAAAAAAGAGCGGATGATTTTTTTACGCATTTCTTTCACCCGCTATATATCGATATCCGACTTGTCGAACCGATTGTATACAGGAAGAATATTCACTTCCTAGTTTCTTTCTCAAAGAATTAATATGTACATCTAATGTTCGACTTTCACCAATAAAGTCATAACCCCAAATTTGATTTATAAGTTCTTCTCTAGGAATGGCCCTTCCTTCATTTTTGGTCAAATATTTCAACAATTCAAACTCTTTATACGTGAGTTCTATGATTTCATCGTGGATTTTTACAGTACGTTTATCCAAATCAATGCACAAATCATTCATTCGAATAATTTTTTCATCTTTTTTAGAGCGTCGTAACAAAGATCGAATTCTAGCTGCAAGTTCTAATACACTAAATGGTTTTGTCAAATAATCATCGGCGCCTAAATCAAGACCCATAATTTTATCTAATTCTTTATCTTTTGCACTTAAAATAATGACAGGTAAATCTTTATCTTTTGATTCCTGGCGAATATATTTTAAAATATCATACCCATTCATTCCTGGTAACATCAAATCTAGAATTGCTAAATTCACTTTATGTTCCTTTAAATAATTGTAGGCATCCATACCATTTTCAAAATCTACAAGCTCATAATTAAAGCTTGCTAATGTAAGCTTCAAAAGCTGACGGATATTTTCATCATCTTCAACGATTAATACTCGATCCATACCCAACACCTCGCTATTCACATGATACCATGAATAAGAAAAAGGATTAAGTAAAATTTTCTTAACCCTTTTTTAATCTTTATTTTTCAATTAAAGTTGGATTCCAATGTTCATTTGGTTCAACACCTAATAAATCAGCTACAGTTGCTGCAACATTTGACAATCCTAAATCGCCTTCTTGTTTCACTTTTACATCAGCTCCATAAATAATAAATGGTACAGGAGCTAAAGTATGGCTTGTTTTACTTTCATCATCTGCATTTCCATGGTCAGCCATAATCATCAATACAGCACCTACTTTATCACATGATTCAATGACACGTGCAAGCTCTAAATCTACAGATTCTACACCAATGATAGTGGCTGGTAAACTTCCTGTATGTCCAACCATATCTCCATTTGGATAGTTAGTACGTAAGAAATCGTAGTTTCCACTTTCAATAGCTTCACACAATTGATCTGTAATTTCAGCAGCCTTCATCCATGGTCTTTGTTCAAAAGGAACAACATCACTAGGGATTTCTACATATGTTTCTAAGCTTTCATCAAATTTTTCTGAACGGTTACCGTTCCAAAAATAAGTTACGTGACCATATTTTTGTGTTTCACTAATCGCATATTCACGAATACCATGTTTGCATAATTCTTCTGTCAATGTATATTTAATTTTTGGTGGTTCTGTTAAATAGTTCTTTGGAATTTGTAAGTCTGCATCATATTGTAACATTCCAGCAAATTTAACATGAGGAACTTTTACACGATCAAATTTATCAAATGTGTCATCTCCATCAAATGCTAAAGAAATTTCTTGAGCACGGTCTCCACGGAAGTTAAATAAGATAACACTATCGCCATCATCAATAGTTCCAACAGGTTGACCGTCTTTGGCAATAACAAATCCTGGTAAATCTTGATCTACAACACCAGACTCTTCACGATATGTTTCAATGGCTTGTGTTGCACTTTCAAATTGTCTTCCTTCACCCATAACATGGATTTTCCATCCACGTTCAACCATAGACCAGTCTGCTTCATAACGGTCCATAGTAATTTGCATACGTCCACCACCACTAGCAATGCATGCATGGAATGTATCATCATTTAAATCAGCCATACATTTTTCAATTTGATCTACATATGTTAATGCACTTGTAGCAGGAACATCACGACCATCCAATAATGCATGAACACGTACTTCCTTAATACCTTCAGCTTTTGCTTCTTTAATCAAAGCTTCCAAGTGAGAAATATTTGAGTGCACATTTCCATCACTTAAAAGTCCAATAAAATGCATTTTTGAATCTTTGGCATTATCTACTAAATCTTTCCAAGTTTTTGAATTGAAGATTTCACCTGATTCAATATTTTCATTTACTAATTTAGCTCCTTGAGAATAGATTTGTCCACAACCTAAAGCATTATGTCCAACTTCAGAGTTTCCCATATCTGAATCTGTAGGAAGTCCTACAGCCAATCCATGTGCTTTTAATTGTGTGTGTGGACATTCTGCCCATAATTTATCGAGTGTTGGCTTGTTTGCGAGTGCAACCGCATTATTTGTCTTGTCTTCGCGGATTCCAATACCATCCATAACAACCAATACTACTGGTCTTTTTGTCATATTTGTTTTCCTCCATCAATCGTATTTAATATACCATTATCACGTTTCAAATTCAATTAATCTAATTATTAATTTCACAAACAAAAATGACACTATTTACTAGTGCCATGAACATATATCATCATTTCGTCTATACTATAAACTACCAGCAGTATCCGGATATATATAATGAAATGTATCCATTACTTCATTTGGTTTAAACTTAGAATACTCCATATTTTTAAAAAATCTCTTGCCTCATCCAAATAATGTCCATATCTTAAATCAGATATATTGTAGAACGACACTTTATTTTACCCAATCAGACAAATTGAAAACTCGGAGTTGATCCAAGCTTTTTTTAAAAGGATACATAGATAAGAATTTATAAATGATCAAGAGAAATTTTTTTGAAATTTCATCATCCGTTTTCTATAAATTGCGCTATAATATTCAATGCTTAAGGGGATGGTTATATGAATCAAAATAAACATATTGAGGGCTTAGATGTACTAAGAGCTATTGCGATAATAGGCGTAACATTTTTTCATATGTTTCCAAGTGTTGTGAAGGGTGGCTATTTAGGTGTTATCTTATTTTTTGTTCTAACTGGATTTTTGTTGACGTATACAAGTCAAGAAAAAATAAAAACCAAATCTTTTTCCATCCTTTCCTACTATAAATCAAGAATCAAAAGAATATATCCTCACTTATTATTAATGATATTAACAACTCTAGGAATCTTTTTCCTTTTCGCAAAAAGTGCCCTAAATAATCCTAAGGCAGAAACTCTAAGCATTTTATTCGGTCTCAATAATTATTATCAAATTCATCAAAACCTTGATTATTTTACCAAAATCACAAATAGTTCTCCTTTTTCACATCTTTGGTTTTTATCCATTGAATTACAATTTTATTTAATCTTTCCATTCTTATTACTCATACTAAATTATTTACAAAACAAAAAAGGCAGAAAAAAAACCAATGAAATATTTATTGGATTATTACTTATCTTAAGTTTAATTATGCCAATCAAGTACTTATTTGGAACAGATGTAACAACCTTATATTACTCAACTGATACAAGAATCTTTTCCATTTTGGCCGGTATGTTTTTAGGACTTATCTATAAACACAAACCGCAAAATAACGGTAAAGAGCTATCTATCTGCACCTTTCTTCTAATTGTTTGCTACTTCCTCTTTGATGGACAAAGCTCCATGGTCTATCTTTGCATTATGTGGCTAATTACCATTCTTTCTATGTTTATTATTCAACTTACTGCCAATCATAAAAAGCCTTTTAAAAATTTTGTTTTAAATTGGATAGGAAAACATAGCTATGAACTCTATTTGTGGCAATACCCTATTATCTATTTATTCCAATATCTTGGATGGAACAAACATTTTATCTCTTACATCTTTGAATGTATTCTATTATTCCTTTGTGTCATATGGTCAAATTTTATTTTTAAATCTATTCCACTCTTAAAAAAGAAACCTCAATTCAAAAAAGTTATCATTCCTTGCCTTGTATTAAGCTTAGCTACACAATGCATTGGAGTGTATGCATGCTTTACAATAAAACCTACCAACACAAATGAACTTCAAGAAAAAATCAAAAAGAACAAGAAAAAGATTAAGAAATCTAATCAATCCAACAATTCTGAAAGTATTGAAACACAAGAAACAAAAGATATCGATTATTCTTCAAGCGGAAATAGCGCTAAAGTAAGTGATCAAGGTATGGTCTTTTTAGGCGATTCTGTCATGTTAGCAGCAAGCGATGCCATATTAACTCTTTATCCCGATGCTTCAATTGATGCCGAAGTATCTAGGCATGTTGGTGAAGAGCAACAAGCTTATCAACAATTTCTAAATGAAGGAAAAGTACATAACACTGTCGTAATCGCATTAGGCACAAATGGTACTTTATATGATAATATCGTCGAACAAACGCTATCACTTATTGGAGAAGATCACTCCGTTTTATGGGTAAATAACTATTGTCCAACTTGTGAATGGCAAGATTCGAACAATGCCTATCTTCAACAAGTTGCACAAAACCATTCCAACGTTACGATCATTGATTGGTATTCCTTAATCAAAGACCATCCTGAATGGCTATGGGATGATGGTATCCACCCTAATGATGATGGATGTATACAATATGCAAATTTAATTCAACAAAGTATAAATGATATAATGAACAAACAAAAAGAACTAGAATCAAAAAACTAGTTCTTTTTTTTAATTAACGGCTTTGATAGCGAGATAAAAATTGTTTTGTACGTTCTTGTTTAGGATGTTCAAATAACTCTTCTGGACTTCCTTGCTCCGCAATGACACCTTTATCCATGAAGATAACACGATCACTGACTTCTTTGGCAAACTGCATCTCATGCGTAACAACGACCATAGTAAGTCCTTCACTAGCTAGTTTTTTCATAACATCTAAAACATCACCAACCATTTCAGGATCTAAAGCACTCGTTGGTTCATCAAACAATAAAACATCTGGATTCATACATAGAGCTCGTGCAATCGCGACACGCTGCTTTTGACCTCCTGAAAGGGTTGAGCTTGCCTTATTGGCAAAAGAGTGCATTCCGACTTCTTCCAAATATTTTAATGCAACCTCTTTTGCTTCCTCTTTAGATTTTTTTAAAACACGAATTTGACCAATCATACAATTTTCCAAAACCGTCAAATTATTAAATAAGTTGAAGCTCTGAAAAACCATTCCCACCTTAGATCGATATTCATTCACATTCATTTGTCCTGAAAGAATATCTTTGCCTTGATATAAGATTTGGCCACCATCCATACGCTCTAATAAATTGATACAACGAAGCATGGTACTTTTACCCGATCCACTCGATCCAATAATTGTAACTACTTCTCCTTTATAAATATTGAAATCAACATCATTTAAAACCTTAAGATTCCCAAAATGTTTCTGTAGATGTTGAATCTGAATAATTGGTTCCATCATCCAACCCTCCTAACTACAGAAATCTTTATGACCTGCATTCGAATCCATTCTCTTCTCTAAGTAATTTAACAAGAATGAAGCAAATGTTGTCAAAATCAAATACAGAATAGCAGAAACCAAGAACGTTTCAATATATCGATAATTACTTCCCGCAACACTTGTTGTTTGAAAATACAATTCCGTTACAGTAATAACATTCAACATTGAACTATCTTTAATATTTACAATCAATTGATTTCCAATAGATGGAAATGAATTTTTAACCGCTTGTGGAAATACAATATAAATCAAAGTCTGCATCGTTGTCATACCAAGTGACATTGCTGCCTCATTTTGACCTTTATCGACAGATTGAATACCTGAACGAATAATTTCAGCCATATAAGCACCGGTATTAATCGAAATAATAATTAAGCCTGCACTAATAGGAGTCCATTGAAAAATAGGTTTTCCCAAATAGTAAATAAACATAGCCTGAACCATCATAGGCGTTCCTCGAAATACCCATATATAAAGTCCAGTGATAATCTTACCGAATCTTTTTACAAATTTTATCCCTGTTGAATCATAATCATTGATTTCAATGGCACGAATGCCACCGACAATTAAGCCGATCACAAATCCTGCAAAAGTACCAACAATTGCGAACAACAATGTCATTTCAATACCATATTGAAATAGAGGCCAATTTTTTAAAAAGATTCCCCAAGCTTTCGCAAAATCAATACTCATAAATATTAATCCTCAGCAGGTTGATTTTCTACTGCATATTCCATTAATTCTTCACGTTCTTCATCACTAATACTATTTAAAGCTTTTTGGACCTTCTTAAAGAATTTTGTACCACGAGTTCCTTCTTTTAACGCAATAGAAACGGTTGTATCACAATCAAAGCCTTTTCCTTCATCAAATTGAACAATTGTTAAATCAGGATTAGCTTCAACTACACCTTTGGCAACAGCCATCTCTGCAGTAATACCATCTACTTCTTTTTGTTGAAGAGCAAGAACCATTTCAGGATATGTAGCTTTAGGTGTAACATGGTTTACACCTTCGATTTGATCAATAACATCATCATAGTTTGTTCCTTTTTGACCAACAACATTCTTTCCTGTAAATTGTTGAATATCCGTATAAGTTGCTTCTTCACTATCTTTACGAACGATCATGATCATTCCTTTTGAATCATAATATGGAGTTGTAAAATCAGCACCTTCTTCACGCTCATCGTTAGCTGTCATACCTGCGATGATCGCATCGATTTCATCACCCTCTAAAGCAGGAATCAATCCATCCCAAGCTGTCTTTTTAATTACCAATTTCTTGCCTAATTTTTTGGCGATTTTTTTTGCGATTTGTACATCGTATCCATCCGCATAGCCTGATTTTCCAATTTTAACAGATGTATCCGTTTTTTCTGAAGTCTGCCAATTAAATGGAGCATATCCACACTCCATACCTACCACAAATGTGTCACTTTCTTCAGACGAAGTACTACTTGATGAAGCACATCCAGATAGCGCCAATGCACAAACCATGGCCGAAGCCAAAACTTTTTTAAATTTCATATTCTATTCCTCCCTTTTCAATCGGCAAAGAATAGAAAAGCTATGTGTTACCACATAGCTAGAATAGTTTTCCACTATAAGATAACGCCTCTTCCTTTCGAAGGAGTGTTATAAGTCTTCCCTATAACCCCAAGAAATAAAATCGCCATTTTAATTCTTTCGGCATTGATTACCTTTCAAATACTTCATCGCCTGCCAGCTCCATACTTTACTCTGATGCAATGCTACCTCTATCTTCACTCGATTTACTTTATGCAACTAATTATACTCATGTTCATATACATGTCAATTTTATTCCATAATTTTTTTTAAGCGCTGAAGTGAAAAAGTAAATTCCACTTTAAATAGGTCCAAGTGGAATTTAGTCTC
>CAVGPK010000077.1:0-8738 GCA_963631155.1 bacterium
TTAACTCGGTGCTAATAATTTAAAATTTTTGGGACATTTTCAATTTTGGTTGACAATTATTTTTGTTCAAAATATTTTTTTAATGCGACATAAATAGTGTCAATTTAAGTGAGATAATATTTAAAACAGGAGGAAATACAAATGGAATACAAAAAGTATCAGCATGTTGAAAAGTTAGGTCGTGAAGAGTGTGAGGGTGTGCTTGATGGGATGGTGTATTGCTTTCCCAAAATCGATGGGTCAAATGGATGTATTTTTTTAGGTGGTAATGGTGATGTATGTGCTGGATCTAGAAAGCGTCAATTAACATTAGATAATGATAATGGTGGATTTTATCAATATGTGCTTAATCATCCTGAATTTAAGGACTATTTAGAGGCTCATCCAAATCATATTTTATACGGAGAATGGATGATTCCTCATACAATTCGTTCCTATTCAGAAAATGTTTGGAGAAATTTTTATGTGTTTGATGTATTTGAATATAATGAGCAATCCTCTAAATACATATCGTATGATGAATATAAAGAAGAATTAGATAAATTTGGCATTGTTTATATTCCAACGCTAGCCATACTAAATCATCCTTCCATTGATGATATTGCTGCTTTGGCTAAAGAAAATCATTATCTAATCCCAGATCAATATCATATTGGTGAAGGGATCGTTTGTAAACAATATGGTTATAAAAATAAATGGGGACGTACAGTTTGGGGTAAATTTGTAGCTGATGAATTTTTTAATAAGAAGCAAAAATTACGTTCAAAAAATCATGACATAAAATATGATTTTGAATTGAAAATTGCAAACGAATATATCACAGATGCTCTGATTCTAAAGGAATATGCAAAGATTTGTAATGAATATCCAAATTCAAAACAGAACGAACGTATTGGACGTATCTTAAATGCAGTATACGATGCCTTTCTTACTGAAGATTTATTGGATGTTGTTCGCAAAAACAAATCTTGTACTCTTAACTTTCGTTATATGAAAAAGCAGAGTGACAATCGCGTAAAGGAAGTATTAAAGGATGTATTGTTTTAACATCTTCAAATTAAGCAGTAATTAGAAATAGATATAGTTTAAAAAACATATAACAAAAGGAGAAAATGATGAACAACGAAATTATTAAATTTGTAAATGGCAATTTAGAACTAGATGTCACTGTATCAACAGATAATGAAACGGTTTGGCTTTCTCAAAAACAAATGGCCGAACTATTTGATAAAGATAGAAAAACTATTACAAGACATATCCAAAATATTTTTAAATCAGAGGAATTAGATAAAAATTCAGTATGCTCATTTTTTGAGCATACTGCTTCTGATGGCAAAACATACCAAACTCAATACTATAACTTGGACATGATTATTTCTGTTGGTTATCGAGTTAATTCAAGGCAAGGTATTCTATTTCGTAAATGGGCTACTTCTGTATTAAAAGATTACATGATAAAAGGATATGCAGTTAACGAAAAAAGGCTTGAAGTATTAAATAAAACGGTTGCGATTCAATCTAAAATGTTGGCTTCTACTTTAGGTATCGAAGAAAAAGAAGTATTCGATGTGATTTCAGCCTATTCAAATGCTCTATCTTTACTCGATGATTATGATCATGGTTGTATTTCTAAGCCAAAAGGTAAGGATTCTATATATCAATTGACTTATGGAGAGTGCCGAAATTTAATTGATTCTATGAAATATGGTGGATTTTCTGATGTGTTTGGAGTTGAAAAAGAAGATGGTAAATTAAATGGAATCATTGCAGCTGTATATCAGAATGTGTTTGGACAAGAAATGTATCCAAGTGTTGAAGAAAAAGCGGCAAATCTACTATATTTTCTAATCAAAGATCATCCGTTTGTAGATGGTTGTAAACGTATTGGTGCCTCTCTTTTCTTAGAATTTTTAAATAAGAATCAACATCTATTTATCAATGGAAAACAAATTATTTCAGATAGTGCACTCGTTGCGATCACATTAATGATTGCCGAATCAAATCCTGAAGAAAAAGAAACAATGGTAAATCTTGTGATGAACTTCTTAAAAGATTAAACAAATCAAAAGTAGGCTTAGCCTACTTTTTCTTATGGATTATCCTATCAAAAATAGTATTAGAAAAATCCACTCCAAAATAATTTGAAGCGGATAATTAGCGCATATTAAATTCCCCTCAATTATTACTAACCCTATTTTTTTGTGTTATTTAAGCACAGAATCTCCACGCTTAACAAGTGTAGGCTCAATAAATTGAGAAGAATCTCTCGTATCATTTGTGATAATCAACATTGTACACATATTATATTTTTTAGAAAGATTTTTGAAATCTACCTCAACTATAGGTTGTCCAGCTTTAACCATATCTCCTTGGTTAACATGTACTATCTTAAATCCTTCTCCATTCAATTCTACTGTATTAATGCCTATATGTACTAATAGTTCCATTCCATCTTTCATTTGAATACCAAAAGCATGGCCCGTTGGAAATAGAACCGATAAAGTACCATTAGCTGGTGAACAAATGGTTACTTTGTCACCAGTAAAGTCAAAAGCTGTTGTCTCTCCCATCAACTTCTTCGCGAACATTTCATCAGGTACCGTATTGATATCTATTAATTTTCCATCTGCCATTGCGACAATCGATTGATCATCTACATTCAATGTTTCATATGAATTTTTTTCTTTTTTTCCAAATAAGTTAAACATTTTTATTTTTCCTTTCCATTGGATGCGATGACTTTTTTATACCAGTCAAATGAATCTTTTTTCTCACGTGAATAATCTCCAGTTCCATCATCAAATTTATTCACATAAATAAATCCATACCGTTTTGCCATTTCACCAGTAGAAGCACTGACTAAATCAATACATCCCCATGGAGTATATCCCATTAAATCTACACCATCCTCTACTGCATTTTCCATAGCTTCAATGTGTTTTCGTAAATAATCAATTCGATATCCATCATGAATTTTTCCATCTTCCTCTTTCAAATCATAAGCACCCAAACCATTTTCCACAACCATAATTGGAAGTTGATAACGATCATAGATTTCATTTAAACTAAAACGTAATCCTTCAGGATCAATTTGCCAACCCCACTCAGATGCTTCTAAATATGGATTTTTTACTCCTCCAGCCAAATTTCCTTCTACAGTTTCTGCATCATCATGTGTTGTAATGCAAGAAGACATATAATAAGAACAAGTATAAAAATCCACAACACCCTTTTTTAATATTTCCCTATCTTCATCACAAATATGTAACTCAATATGATTTTCTTTAAAGAAACGATTCATATAGCTAGGATATTCTCCACGAACCTGCACATCTGAACAAAACCAATTTAAAACACGATTATGTTTTTGATTTTCTAGAACATCTTTTGGATCACACGTTCTAGGGTATGAAGTTAAAAATACATTCATATCCCCCATTTTAAATTGAGGATAATGTTCATGAGCATACGCAACAACTTTTGCGGAAGCTATAAGTTGATGATGTAAAGCTGTAAAACGAATTTGCGGTCCACAATCAGCCGTCGTGACAGGCCCATCATACCCTTTAACGCATCCTAAAGATAAAACCGTTCCCAGTTTTGTTGTACCTCCATTGATCTCATTAAACGTTAACCAATATTTCACTAAATCTTTATAGCGTTTAAAAACTGTATGGCAATATCGTTCAAATAAAGGAATGAGTTCTTTACTTGCCCATCCATTATATTTTTCAACCAATGCATATGGCAACTCATAATGAGATAGCGTAACTAAAGGCTCAATACCGTATTTTTTACATTCGTTAAAAACATCCTCATAAAATTTGAGTCCTTTTTCATTCGGTTCTTCTTCCATACCCGTCGGAAATATTCTTGTCCAATTTATAGAAGTTCTAAATACCTTAAACCCCATTTGTGCAAATAGAGCAATATCTTCTTTATAACGATGATAAAAATCAATCGCATCATGACTCGGATATAAGCAATCCTTCTCTATTGTTGTTGTGATACGTTTTGGATTTGTTTTTGTACCATTTGTACACATGTCTGGAACAGAAACACCTTTTCCATCGATATTCCATGCACCCTCAAATTGGTTAGCTGCACAAGCTCCACCCCATAAAAATCCTTTTTTAAACGCCACATTCATCACCTCTCTCTTTTACTTTTTTCAATCGCATACGCCTTCTCTCTAGTAATTTTTGTGTTACTATCAAAATTTTGTTGATACAAAAACGAAAATAGACAATCTAAAACAAAATGAAATGAACTATAAATCGCAAACGTATCAATTTTTTCTTCATACGAATTTTTTTCTTCAATATCCACAAGAATAACTTCTTTACAATTCCGTGCCACCGTACTATTGGGTGTAGCCGTAATTCCTACTGTATACCGATTTTGTTTATTCAATATTTGTAAGCTCTCAACCACATCCCTATTTTCCCCGGATTGTGAAATGACTAAATTCACTGTGCGATCTGTAGCTGCCAAAGCATATCCAGGAAGAAAGCAGGATTCTTGTGATAAATTTACAATCCTTCCAAAGCGAATCATTTTTTGTTGAAATTCTAATGCCACTGTTGCTGAAGTTCCTACACTAAAGACATTAATCATATCTGAACTACTCATCCTTCTAACGATTCGATGAAATTGATTGTAGTTAAAACAAGAAATTGTCTTTGCGATTGTTTCTCGATTCAATCTCTCTAATTGCTTAGCAATTTGTTCATAGGAATCCTTTCCATTAAAAGGATAATTAACGTTCACAACTCCATTTCTTTCATATACTTCATATTCTGAGTTAAATAGGATTTGAAATTGTTTGTAGCCATCTAATCCTAATTTATGACAAAATCGAGTAATTGTAGAAGTAGAAGAATATGTGACTTGAGCAAGAGAGGAAATCGACATATTTTTTACATCATATCCATTTTGTAGCAAATAATCCGCTATACTTTTTTCAACATCGGTAAAATCTTCTTGTTTCACTAGTCTTTCTATGATCATAAAAATTCTCTCCTCTAATAATCTGTTAATTTTATTATAACTCAAGAGGAGAGAACCTAAATTATGCAATATAAAATTTAATCAAATTCTTTAACTTTTCCACTCTTTAATAAGAAAGCAGTTATCACAAAACCAACAACGATGGATGCAATCACTCCAAAACAGTACATTGGAAAATTCACACATCCAAACCAACCACTAAAAGCTAGAATTCCAGAGAATGCGAAGTTTGTGGCAGCAACTCCTCCAATTCCTAGAATTAAACCTCCAATAGCACCTGAAAGTACCATCGTTCCAATTAACCATTTATTTCTTAAGATAACACCATAAAGTCCTGGTTCTGTAATTCCACAAAGAGCATTGGTGAAAGCTGCCGATCCAGCTGTTGCTTTATCACCAGAATTTTTTGCGAATACGGCAACGGCTAAACAAACACCTAAAGCTGCATAGTTTCCCATTCCTCCAGCGGCTAATGCGGGTTCAAAGCCTTGTTCTGCCATAACTGCAAGTAAGATTGGTGTAATAGCCCAATGCATACCAATAAGAATAACCAATGAGAAGAATGCACCAAATACAATTCCAACCAAGATTTTGCTTGCACAAATTAAATTATAAACATACGTAATACCATTTGCGATTAATCCACCAATTGGGCCGAACACTAAGATTGTTAATGGTACAAAAACTACTAAACATAATAATGGAACTAAAATAAATTGTGTCATTTCTGGAAGATGTTTTTTCAACGCTTTTTCAAAATAACTCATAAAGAATAAAGCTAACAAGATTGGAATGAACGATCCACTAAAATTATAAGCAGTAAAATGAATACCTAACAAAGAAGCTTGTTCACCGGTTACCAATAAATCCGCAACACCAGGATACATAATAGCTGCTCCTAATGTAACGGCTACATATTGGTTACATTTAAAATGTTTTGCAGCAGTAAAAGCTAATAAAATTGGGAAGAAATTAATCAATGCATAGAAAATCGCATAGAAAGCTTGATAGGTTAATCCCGCACTATCAACAACACCCATATTTGCCAATACACCAATCACACCAGAAGCAATACCTCCTGTTGCCAAAATTGGAATATAAGGTGCATATACGTCTGACATCAATCTTGAGAATCGATCTAATAGTCCCATTTTTTCTTTCGAATCTTCGGAAACTTCTTCTGTGGCTTTTAAACCTTTTTCCTTCAATTCCGGTACTTCCATTAATTGGTTATATACATCACCAACATTTGTTCCAATCAAAACTTGATAATATCCAGAATTTACTAAAGTCCCTAGAACTCCTTTCACATTTTTTAGGGTAGCTTCATCAAATTTACTACCATCACTCAAAGTGAAACGTAAACGAGTTGCGCAATGTATACAATTTTCAATATTATCTGCGCCACCAACACCTGAAATGATTTCTTGAATTAAAGTTGAATAATCTTTCATTTTTTCTCTCCTTATCTATTCGATCTTTTAAATATTTAAAGCATTCACAAAGCCTTCATAATTGGCATTCATAATGCTTGATGGTTTAATACAATCTCCAATCGCAATGGTATCTCTACAAATACCATAGAATTGTTGTACGACATCTATTTGTGGAACAAGTCCTGTAGAAATAATTAAATTATCATATGGAATACATTGCTCATTTCCATCTTTATCTTTATACCAAATATTGTCATCATCTATTTTGTTGCAGCTGCAACCTAATAATGAGTCAATATTTTTATGAAGTAAGAATTTTTGTCGCAAAGCCTCACGATACAATGAATTTGCGTTGGCCGCCAATACATTTGTAACCTCAAGTATAGATACATCTTTTCCATCTTCTGCAAAATCTAGCGCCATTTCACATCCAATGCTTCCACCACCAAGAATAACAATCTTTTGTCCTAGTTTTTCCGGATATAAAATCGCATCCTTTGCCAAGATTGCTTTCTTATTGTGAATTCCTTCAATAGGTAAAATTCTTTCTTTTGCTCCAATCGCAATTAGAATCGAATCTGGATCTAACCCTTTTACCAATTCTACATTAGCCTCTGTATTCAGCATCACTCGAATAGGTCTTTTTTCAATTTGTGTACGATAATATTTCAATAGTCTTTGCACTTCTTCTTTATGATTCTCACTTGCGATAACCTTTAATAAACCTCCAAGTGAATCACTTTTTTCAATAAGTGTTACATCATGTCCTCGATCACAAGCTGTAATAGCTGCCTTTAATCCAGCCGGTCCTGCTCCAATAATGACAATTTTCTTTTTTAATTCTGCCTTTCCAACACATGTTTGAGATGGAATAAAGCTTTCATTATGATATCTAGGATTGACAGAACATCCTACATTCCAATGGTCTGTAGAAATGTGATAACAGTTTGAGCAACGTAAACAAGGTACAATATCTTCTGGATGTCCTTCCATGGCTTTTTTAGGCCAATATGGATCTGCCAATAATGAACGTCCAAATGCCACCATATCTACATATCCTTTTTCAATGATTTCATCAGCCATGGCTGGAGTCATAATCGCACTGACCATGGAAATTGGAATATCTAATTCTTCTTTTATTCTTTTTGCGTATTTTAAATTTGGCATTTGCTCTTCCAAATTTGTTGTAATGCAATGAACATTCGCTTCAAAAATTTTATCAATTCCCGAAGAAACTTGGACTGTATCCACATATTTTTGAGCTTTTTTTAAAAAATATAAAACATCTTCAAATTCAATAGAATCTTCAATCCATTCATATGCACTGATTCGCATATCGATTGGATAATTGTTTCCAACTGCTTTTCGTACAGCTTCCAAAATTCGTAATGGATAACGACAACGATTTTCAACGCTTCCTCCATATTCATCCGTACGATGATTGTAGTGTGGAGATAAGAATTGTGCAGGTAGCCATCCGTGTCCGAAATGAAGGAAAATACTATCAAAGCCTATTTTTCTTGCTCCCTGTACAGTTTTCACAAACCAACCCAAAGTTTCCTCCATCATTGTTTCATCCATCTCTTTGACTTCTACACCATCTTCACGAATCAATCCGCTTGGACCTTTCGCAAAATCGTGTACGCGCGCATCTTGTCCACCATGAAAAATTTCAATCGATGCCTTTGCTCCGCCTTTATGAATTTTCAAAACACGTTCTCTTGTTTTTTCTCTTTCGTATTTTGAAAATAAATAAGGTTCATCCGCACTCGCAAAGCTTGATTTTCCAGGTTCTACAATCGCATGCCCTGCAATAACCAATGCGGCTCCACCCATGGCCTTATCCTCATAATCATCTCCAGTTGGTGTTGCAATGATTCGATTTTTTAAAATCATTCCATTCACATTGATAGGTTGAAATAAATGATCAAGCATAATAACCTCTCCTCTCTTTTTTATTGCAAAGTCATCTTAAAGCACTTACATTTCGAAAACAATACAACAAAATGGTTTAGAAAATTATTTTCACAATGACTCATTTTTAGACAAATTTCATGAAATTTTTTGACAATTGGTAGGGCTTACACAAAAGAAAAAAGTATAGATTTTTATATATGCTATAATAATCCCCTATAAACATAAATTTGAAAAGAATTTACATGACTGATTTAACAATTCGATGTTTTTTATGCATAACATTAGAGAAACACAACACTTAGTTAGAAGTTATATTTTCACGTAAGAGTCTTACAAAAATAATACAGTAGAAACTAATTACTTTGCGTATTTCCT
>CAVGPK010000078.1:0-8712 GCA_963631155.1 bacterium
AAGAACTTCAAATTGAAGTTCTTTTCTTTTTCCTTTAAAATAAACTTATGAAAACAATTATAGAAGAAACATTTCATTTAAATGCTACATCCATCGATCAGATGAGTGAAAAAGTAGAAACATGTATGAAACAATATCCGTATTTAAGTCATAAGGATATTTTAAAAGTACGTTTATCCCTTGAAGAACTATTGATTCAGTGGAATACATTAGAAAATCAAAAGATCACTCTTTCTATCATAGAAAAGCGAAACCATTTAGAAATTTCATTAGCATTACTCACAATCAATCATGAATTCAACCCTCTATCCAACGAACTAGCTTCCCTTGACAATTTATTGGCAACACTTGGTATGGGGTGGATGCATCAATTTGATAGTGGAATTAATACCGTCTACATCAAAATTGAGACCAAGCCAACTCATAAGGTTAGAAACATCAGTGTAGCGGTAGCATTGGCAATTATGAGTGCCATCATTCTTAGATTAGGTCCTGATTCTATTGAATCTGCTTTTTCAACCTATATGATGACACCTTTATTTGAAATTTGTTCTAATTTCCTATCGGCTATTATTTCACCAATTATGTTTTTCGCAGTTATCACCGGCATCACAAGTATTTCGAATCCTCGTATTCTATCTACAATAGGAAAGGATGCCTGTATCAATTTTTTAGTTGGTGTTTTCCGCATTGAATGTATCGCGCTTGTTCTTTGTGCTATTGTTTTTCCTTTCCAATTCAATTTTCAAAAGGGAGATATTCTCTTACCATTTTTGGAGTTTTTAAAGGACTCTGTACCTGATGATATTTTCTCTCCATTTGTGAATGAAAACATGATGCAAGTGGTGTTCTTAGGCATTGTGGTTGGAATTGCCTTGTTGTTTCTTCAAAAGCAACTTAAAATCATCCCTTCATTCATTGATGAATGTAACATTTTACTGACAAAAATCATTTCTGGATTTGAAATCATATTACCTGGATTTATTTATTTAAGTGTTGTCAATGTTGGACTTTCTGCCAATATTCAACAATTTATCAGTTTTTCTAGAATGTTCATTTCCTTTATCCTTTTCACAACAGTGGTGATGATTCTTTATTTTAGAAAAACAAGTAAAGTTTTAAATATTCCTTCAAAAGAGATCTTTAGAATTTTAAAGCCAACCATTGATGCGACTTTGATTTCTAGTGTAAGTTCAGCTTCTTTTAGTGAAGCCTATGAGGCATGTGAAACAAAATTTGGCGTGGATTCAAAATTAGTTGGTTTCTCACTACCTATTGGAACTGTTATTCATAAACCATTTATTGCTTGTGAATTTATCTTCTTTATGTCAGCGGCCATCACAAGTCAAGGACAAGCTTTAAACTTAAGTAATTTGTTGATTTTAGGCTTGCTTGCATTCTTAATGTCTGTAAGCTATCCTCCTGTTTCTGGTGGTGAATTCTCATGTTATACGGTGCTATTAAAACAAATGGGATTACCTATATCTTTATTGGCATTCGCATCCGCTCTTTCAGGAATCTTAGATTTCATGGAAGCACCATGCAACGTTGTGACAACCGAATTAAGATTATTGATCAGTGCAAAACGTCTAAATCGAATGAAGGATCCGAAATAATTCGGATCCTTTTTATGTAATGCTTTTGGCATACTCTGTTGGTGACATGCCATATTGAAGTTTGAATTTTCTTGAAAAATAATGAATGGATGTATAACCTAAGACATCTGATATTTCAGAAATTGTATGTTTGTGTTCATGAATCATGATTTTGGCTTGGTTTAATTTTACATTCGATATATATTGTTTCGGTGTAATGTAGATATTATTTTTAAATAAACTTTGTAAGCTTGATCTCGAAATAGAAAATTTTACGCATAAATCTTCTACAGTAAAGGCTTTAAATATATTATTGTTGATATAGACTAGAATTTCATTCAATAACGCACTTTCATAATGCTCTTGCATAGGATTGGTCGACAATAAATCTTCATCTTCATTTTCACCGTCTTGACATAAAAAGATTAAAATTTGCTTCAAATATAGTAAAGATAGCTCGTCATTCATATAGCCTTCATTTTGAGTTACTTTCATAAATTCAGTCAATGCCTGATATACATTTTTTTTCGTGTGGAAAACACGATTTTTTAAACTTTTACCTAATGTGCTTTCCAAATCAAAGGTAATAGTTAAATATGAACATGTATTTTCTGCATCTGTACTTTGCGTATGAAATTGTCCTGGGTAATACAGGATTAAATCGTATTTTTTTAAGTTATATTTTTGTCCATCAATCGTTGTATCTAAACATCCATGATCAATATAAGTTAATTCATAGTGATCATGAGATTCTCCAGGGAATACATAGTTGGATTTTCGAACTTGGTAAAAACAAGTTAAAATCTCTTTTAAATCAATTTTAGACACCAATGGATGATATTCATAGGGTTCTTTCATAAGAACTTGTGAAATTCCTGCCTTTGAATAATAAATTTGAATCACACTTTGATTGGAAATCGAAATATAGTTAAAGCGAACATTGGGTTTTAAACGCACAATACGATGAACGACATATTCTTCGTATCGTTCTTGTTCTTTATATACCACCAACATAATGATTCCTTCTTTGGCATTGATATATACTGGATCACTTGAATAATAAAAAGAATCAAAAGATTTATTTTCAATTTTGAAATCATTAAGTTCATAATCTTGTAAACTTGTGCTTTTACGATTAATTGTATAATATACACTTCCATACTTTTGAAAAGTGAAATTTGTGGTTCTTTTTTGCATGGTAAAACTACCTCCAAACAATATTATTATTTATTATTTTTAATATGATTTTCTTTTTTTATACTAAAAAGTATAAACTAAAATTAAGATTGCGTAAAGAAAAACTAGACCTTTACGGCCTAGTAATCTAACCAGATTTTTAATCCTGTTGTATCTGCTCTACCTGAAACAAAGGTAACTTCGACATCTTGATATTTTTCACATTCTTTGGCAATATCACTTACTTTACCTTGTAATATAACTTCGTTTTTACGATTATACAGAATAAGAGTGGTTTCAGAATAGAATAGTTTCATACATTCATGAAAGCTCATATTACTCAGCTAACTTTTTTTGAATGTCTTCGATTTCATTTTGAAGTTGTGAAATAAAGGCTTCGCGATCTTCTACTTGTTCTTGTAAATCTTGCACCGTAGCTTCACTAACAAGTCCTAACATATCTTCTTGAAGGCGAGCAATTTGACGTTTTTGGTTTGCGATTTGTTCTTCCTTACGTTTCACATTTTCTTCCATACGACTGCGCCATTGCACTTGTCGATCTTCATTGGCTTTCTTTAAACCATCAAAATATTCATCCATAACACTTCTGAATTCTTTCCAGATTTCGTCTTCTTTTCCTTTACCACAGAATCCGATTTCTTTCCATTGTACACCTAATTCTTTCATGTCTTGTGTATTTTGACGTGTATATTGTTGCGTATCCGCAATTTCTTTAGCCTTTTGAACAAGTTCTTGTTTTTGAGCATACTTTTGCGCATGTTCTTGATGAAGTTGATCATAATAAGCATTACGTTTTGTATAGAAATTTTGTCGAGCTTCATTAAACGCATTCCATAAATCATCATCAAATTCACGTCCTGCATTTCCAGCTTGTTTCCATGAATCCATCAATTCTTTAAAACGAGCACTTGTTTCTTGCCATTCTTGTGAATCTTGAATTTCTTTCGCCTTAACAATCAATTCTTCTTTTACTTTTTTTGCGTTTTCAAATTGAGAAGATTGTTTTACCCAATTTTCATGTTTACGATCATAAAATTTTTGTCTTGCCGCATTAAACTTTTCCCATAATTCATCATCTGTTTTCTTGCCTGCATTTCCTGCTTGTTTCCATGAATCCATTAGGGATGTCATTTTTTCTGTAGCTTTTTTAAAATCTTCTGATAAAGAAGTTTTTTCAGCTTCCTTAATTAATTCTTCCTTTGCATCCACAATTTTTTGTGTGAATTCTTTTTGTTTCGCAAAAACCTTTTCGATATTGGCTTCAAATTCATCTCTTAGTTTTTCTTCTGCCAAAGATTCTCCATATGGAATTTTCTTCCATTGTTTCTTTAACTCATTCACAAAATGAAAGGCTTCATTAAAATCTTCCATTTCATTTACTTTTTTTGATTCCTCAACCAATGCCTGTTTTTTATCGATATTGGCATCCATATCTTCAAATTCTTCGTAAAAATTTTTTTCCATATTTCTCTACTCAGCTTTCTATCATCCGATTACTATCGATTATAACATAGAATTGCAAAAAAAAAATCTGCAGTTGCAGATTCATTCACAATTTGGTGGAGCGTAGCGGGATCGAACCGCTGACCCCCTGCTTGCAAAGCAGGTGCTCTCCCAGCTGAGCTAACACCCCAAATATATATGTAGGTCTTAAGAAATCATGGTGGGCCTGAATGGACTTGAACCAACGACCTCACCCTTATCAGGGGTGCGCTCTAACCACCTGAGCTACAGGCCCATATTCCCAAGACGCTTATTCATTATAACCCATATAAGATAAAATGCAAGAGCAAATTTAATTTTTTCTAAATTCTTCCCACAATTTATCGATAAAGAAATGATACACTATGCATGAGGTGATTTTATGCAAGAAAATGTATTCTTTTTTCTTAAAGCCAAAAACGAAGTTAAATTTTTGTACGACAATATCAGCATTAAGGACGGGCTTGAATTAATGCGTAAGCATAAATATACAGCTATGCCAATTATTGATAAAGATGGTTATTATGTAGGTGTTATCAGTGAAGGTGATTTTTTATGGTATTTAGTAGATCATCCAAATACAACTAGCGAAGAAATTGAACATATGGAAATTCGTGATTTGATACGAAAAGATTTCACAAAAGCAGTAAAAATGGATGTATCAGTTCCAGATTTATTTGGGCAGTCTTTGAAACAAAACTTTGTACCCGTTGTTGACGATCGAAATATCTTTATTGGTATCGTTACACGTCAAAGTATCATTCAATATTTAATGCATCATCCTGAATAGAAATTTCATTGAAAAAGTCCCATAAAACGTGTATTATTTTGGTATTGTTGAAGGAGTGATATACGCATGAATCCGGATGATTCCGTCCCGTTATACAATTTGAAATTAGGTGATCGAAAATGATAATTTTAATTAGTATTCTTTTTTCGATCATTTTAAGTGGAATACTTTCTATACTTGAAAGCATTCTATTACACAATAAGGATATGGAAGAAGAGGCCTATAAATATTTAGTAACAATACAATGGTTAAAAACTCTGATGCTCATTTTAGGATTAGGCTTGGAAATCCTATATTTTGTTCCTATTTTACCTTTTACTTTTATGGTATCTAGTATAATTATTGTTCTAGCTGGTATTTATATTTATATATTATTTGGAAATCTTCTCCCTGTTAAATTCATCAATAATCATATCGATACATATACAAAATCTGGTATGAGTCTGATTTATCTGATTCAAACCTTATGTACACCATTCACATTCTTCTTACGTTTTAAAGTGGATACAATCCAAGAAGATTACTCAGAAGAAGATATTCGTGAAATGATTAATTCTGGTAGTGTGGAAGAGCCTCAAAAAGAATTTATTGAAAATTTATTTGAGTTTGATGATACGCCTGTTGAAGAAATTTGCACACATCGAAGCGAAGTGATTTGTCTATATTTAAACGATAGTGATGAAGAGTGGAGCCAAATCATTCATGATAATCGTCATACTTTCTATCCTGTATGTGATAAAGATAATGATGATGTGATTGGTATTTTGGATACGCGTGACTATTTCCGTTTAGAAAATACAAGTCATGCCAATGTAATTCAAAAGGCAATGGACCCTGCTTTCTTTGTTTCTCAAAATATGAAGGCAGATAAGCTATTAAAAGAGATGAAAATCAAAAAAGTATATTTTGCGGTATTATTGGATGAATATGGTGGAATGACCGGAATCGTGACGCTACATGACATCATTGAAACATTGCTTGGAGAAATTCAAGAGGATGATGATATTGAGCAGCCAGATCCTATTCAACAAATCAAAGATAACCAATGGCGTATTTATGGACAAGCTGATATCGAAGATGTTCAAGAGGCTTTACATATTCAATTGCCTACAGAAGAATATGATACATTTGGTGGATATGTACTTGGTTGTTATGGAAAAATACCCGATGATGGTTCTGTTTTTACAGTTCATCTTAATGATATGGATGTGTATGTAAAAGAAATGAAAAGTCATCGCATTGGACAAACGATTGTTAATATGAAAGTCAAAAAGGAAGGAAGTATCGAGCATGAAAGCTTTGAAGGACGCAATTGAAACAAGAGGACATTTTATTAGTGATGAAGTATTAAAGGTCGATTCATTTTTAAATCATCAAATTGATTGTGCATTAGTTGATGAGATGGGAAATGACTTTTATGAACATTTTAAAAATAAAGGCATCACGAAAGTTATTACGGTAGAATCAAGTGGTATCGCCCCTGCCTACGCTACTGCCATTCGTTTGAATGTCCCATTGATTTTTATTAAAAAAACACAGCCTAGCACGATGCAAAATCCGGCTTTCTCGCAAGTTTTCTCTTTCACAAAAAATAAAACATATCCTATTTGTTTAGAAAAAGAATATGTGACAGAAAACGATAAAGTTTTATTTATTGATGATTTTTTGGCAAATGGAGAAGCCTTTAAAGGTACAGAGGATTTGATTGCCCAAACCGGAGCTACAATCGTAGGTGTTGGAATGGTTATTGAAAAAGCGTTCCAAAAAGGACATGCGTATATTATAGATAAAGGTTATGATTTACATGCCTTAGCTTCCATTGCACAAGTTAAAAATAAGAAAATCGAATGGGCTGATGAATAATCAGCCTTTTTTTGGAGGACATATGAATACAATCACAAAAAATATTGCGATTTGTCTAGTTACACTCAATCTAGTTGCTTGTTCGAGCACAACACTACAAGACAATTCCTTTTCAAAAACGGAGAACAAAAAATTCACAAAATATACCAATGAGCTTGTCGTTGAAATGGCCGAATCAAGCTATACGACAATGCATCAATATTTTGAGAATCCTGAAAATTATGGAATTGATGTTAAGAACGTAAAAGTTTCTTTAGGCGACTTCTATACGAATGAAGCAGAAAATCTCAAAGAAGATATCAAAGATTTAGAACAGTTTAATCGAGCAACGCTCACAAAAACGCAACAAAGCATTTATGATGAGCTTTCATATGAGAACGCATTAAACCTAAAGTTAGAAAACAAAAAATTTAAATATCTAACAAATTGCTGGTCAAGCATGTTAGGACTTCATCAAAATCTAATTCAAACGTTTTCTGATTTTATTATTCGCGATGAAAATGATATTCAAGATTTAGTGACACTCATTCAAGATGTGCCTAGATATACAGGTGAGGCTTTAAAATATACAAAGACACAGGCAAAGAAAGGACTGCTATCCTTTGATTATGATTCTGTTATTGAGAATATACAAACGACCATTCAAAACAAGGATTCAAGCTCAGTCACCAATGCTTTATATGCAAGTATTGATGCATTAAATTTAGAGAGTGAAAAAACATCTATCTATAAAGCACAAGTCAAACAAGCTATGGATGAAAGTTTCTTTCCGAGTTATCAAACTATGTTAGATACACTTCAAACTTTACAATCAAAGGTACAACCTCTTTCCGGATTAGCAAATTCAAAGAGTGGAAAAAAATACTATAAGCTTCTAGTTCAAAGTTATACAGGTTGTTCCGATTCCATTTCTAAGATGAAAGACAATATCAATAATGAAATTGATGATATCCTTTCTGATTATCAAACATTGTACTTTACACATCCAGATGCTGCAGATGAAGTTGAAAATCTAACAACAGATTATACAGATATCAATCAAATCTTAGTGGATCTTCAAAATAATTATTCATCCATTTTCCCTAAAGTCGATACGATGGAATATGATTTACAAGCTTTACCAGATGATCGATGTGTCAGTGGTGTAGTTGCCTATTTTAATCTTCCTGCTTTAGATTTCTCACAAAAATATCAGATTCGCTACAACCAAAGAGATTATGGAAGTGATCCTTCAAGCATTTCATTATATCAAACATTGGCTCATGAAGGGATTGCCGGACATATGTACCAATCTCAATACAATAAAGAACATTTCAAATATCCAATTCAATATTTCTTAGGATATTTAGGTTTCTCTGAAGGTTGGGCAACTTATGTAGAACAACAATCTCTACAATTCTTAAATGTTAAGAAAAACGTTATTACGGCTTATCAATTAAATTCTGAATTTTCAAACATGTATATCCTATTAATGGATATCAGTATTCATTATGATGGTTTATCTTTAAATAAATTCAAAAATACATATGGAGATATGTTTGAATCAGATAACCTGGAATCGATATATAATCAATTGGCAGGTAATCCAGGTGTATTTATGTCTTATTATTATGGATATCTTCAAATCGCAAATCTAAAAGAAAAAGCTGAAAATGAATTAAAAGATGATTTTGATATCGTAAAATTCAATGATGCCTTACTAAAATATGGATCATTGAATTTTGACATCATCACAAATAATGTCAATCAATATATCAGCACAAACAAATAGAGCCTAGAACAAAC
>CAVGPK010000079.1:0-8545 GCA_963631155.1 bacterium
GTATAGATGTAAAAGATGGACAAATTATTTTAACAGGAAGTGATTCTAATATTTCTATTCGTACTGTAATTGTTTCTGGAGAATTAAACAATTTACATATTGAAGAAGAAGGATCTATCATTATGGATTCTAAATATCTTTTAGAAATTGTACGTAAATTAGATTGTAAAAATATGGAAATGGAAACTTTAGATTTTTCTTTAGTTCGTATATCTAGTGATAATGGACAATTTAATTTAAATGGAATTGAATCCAATGAATATCCAGATATAGATTTTAGTAAACCAAATCATCATTTTGTTTTAAAAGCAACGGATTTAAAGTCCATTGTTTCTCAAACCTCATTCGCGTGCTCAGATAAGGATCAGCGACCTGTTTTAACAGGAGTAAATTTTAATTCACAAGGAAACATGCTTTATTGTTCTGCAACAGATTCTTATCGTCTTGCGCGTAAACAAATTGAATTGAGTACATCTCAAGATTTTAATATCACAATCCCAAATAAATCATTAACAGAAGTTGTACGTTCTATTACTGATGAAGATACAATTGATATTTTTGCGGATTCTAAAAAAGCTCAATTTGTTTTTGATAAAACCATTATTCAAACTCGTTTAATTGATGGAACTTTCCCTGATGTACAAAGAATCATTCCTACAAGTTCAATTTCAGAAATGTTAGTGGATTCTTATGAAATCGCAGGAACTATTGATCGAACTAATTTTATTCGTAATGACAAAGTTCATTTAGTAAAATTAGAATGTACACAAGAGGAAACACATATTAAAACGTATTCAAGTGAGATTGGAAACTCTGATGAAGTTCTTACACAATGTGAATATCAAGGAGAAGATATTTCATTAACATGTAATGGTACGTATATGTTGGATGCGATTAAAGCCTTAAGTTGTGAGAAAGTAAAAATTGAGTTTTCTGGTTTTATGAAACCGATAAAAGTTTCAAATCCTGAAGATGACTCTGTTTTGATGATTTTAGTTCCTATTCGTAGTTACGATTAATGAATATAAGCCGTTTAAATTTAAAATAAACGGCTTTTTATTTTCTAGGTATATCTGTACGCATGGATAATTTTGTTGTTTTATGGTATAATTAATATGCGGAAGAGGTGTTTTCATGGAATTTAGACTAAAAGATGAATTTATTACGCTTGCTCAATTATTAAAAGCTTGTGACATCGTATATAGTGGTGGACAGGCTAAGGAATATTTGGCAAGTGTGGATGTTTTTGTGAATGGTGAAAAAGAAAATCGTCGTGGCAAGAAAATTCATCGAGGAGATGTAGTGGAAACTAATGATATAAGGATAGATGTAAAATGAATATTGAAAAATTGACATGTGTTCATTTTCGTAATTATGAATTTATGTCTTTTTCTTTTGCGGATGATTGCATTCATTTTTTCTATGGAAAGAATGCCCAGGGAAAAACGAATTTAATTGAAGCTATTTATTTTTTATCTCATTTACGCTCATTTCGTACAAATCATCTTTCAAGTATGATTATGGATGGTTATGACAATTTTTGCCTACAAGCAAGTATTGAATCATCATCGTAAAGAGGATTTGAAGGTGGTTGTGAATTATCAAAAAAAACATTTATTTCGATTTAATAATCCTGTAAAAAAATATTCTGATTTTATTGGAATAGAAAATGCGATTTTGTTTTGTCCAAATGATTTGAATTTGTTTTCTCAATCCCCTAAATATCGTAGAAGATTTGTGGATATGGAATTAATGAAAATTTCTAAAACATATACTTCTACTTTATCAAAGTATCAAAAGTTATTAAAAGAGAGAAATCAAACATTAAAGAGTTCAAAAGTAGATACTTTTTTATTAGATATTTATTTGGACCAAATGATCGATACGCAAGTTGTGATTATTCAACAAAGAAATCAATTCCTATTAGAATTGATGGATAAAGCTCGAAAACTGTATCCTTTTTTTTCAGATTATGAAGAAAAAATTGATGCCAAATATGAAACTTTTATAAACTTGGATGGAGATATGAAGGTTCATATGAAAGAGGCGTATCAAAAACAGTTGAGTCGTGAACTTTTATACCATCAAACTTTAATCGGTGTTCATAGAGATGATATTTTATTTGAATTAAATGGAAAGAATGTAAATGAAATTGCTTCTCAAGGACAAAAAAGAAGCTTTTTACTGGCATTAAAATTGGGCTTAGCTCAGATTATTTTTGAGAAGACCAAACAATATCCTATTTTATTGTTGGATGATGTTTTTAGTGAATTGGATGATACAAGAAAAATCCAATTGCTTAATTGTTTACCTAGAAACATGCAGATATTTATTACAACGACTGAAAAAATAGAGATGGAATGGAATCGTCCTGTACGATTTTATAATATAGAAAATGGAAAAATTAAGGAGGCCTTGCGATGAGTCAAGAAGAACTACAAAAGGAAATACTTGAATTTGAGGAGTTAGAAAATCAAGCTACACTGGTTGATCATTCTTATACGGCAGATGATATTCAGGTATTAGAAGGGCTTGAAGCCGTTCGGTTAAGACCAGGTATGTATATTGGTTCTACATCTGTTCGTGGTTTACACCATTTGGTTTGGGAAATTGTAGACAATGGAATTGATGAGGCTCTAGCTGGTTTCGCAAATCAAATTGATGTGACAATTGAACCTGGAAACATTATTGCGGTACGTGATAATGGTCGTGGTATGCCTGTTGGAATTCATGAAAAGACAGGTATTAGTGCTGTTGAAACGATTATGACTGTTTTGCATGCAGGTGGTAAATTTGGTGGAGGAGCCTACAAGGTTTCTGGTGGTTTACATGGTGTTGGTGCAAGTGTTGTTAATGCGTTAAGTGAGTGGTTAGAAGTAACTGTTTATCAGGATGGTAAAGTCTATTTTATTCGTTTTGAAAATGGAGGACATTCTGTTGAACCGTTAAAAGTAATTGGCGAAACAACAGAAACAGGTACTTTAGTTCGTTTTAAGGCAGATCCAACAATTTTTAAGGATACAACAGAATATGATTATGATACTTTGAATGCACGTTTGCGTCAGTTGGCATTTTTAAATAAGGATATTCGTTTAACTTTAACAGATAAACGAAGCGAAGATGGACAGAAAAGTGACTACAAATATGAGGGTGGTATCATTGAATATGTTCAATTTTTAAACAAAAATAAGAGTGTTATCAGTGATAAAGTCATTTATGTAGAAGGACTTCAGGATGGTATCTTAGCTGAAGTAGCCCTTCAATATAACGATGGATATCAATCTAGTATTTACTCATTCTGTAATAATATTCATACACATGAAGGTGGATATCATGAAGATGGATTCAGAATGGCTTTGACTCGTTGTATTAATAATTATGCCAAAGACAAAAATATGATTAAAAAGGAAGAATCACTATCTCAGGATGATGTGAAAGAGGGATTGGTTGCGATTATTTCCGTTAAGCATCCCGATCCACAATATGAAGGACAAACAAAAACAAAATTGGGAAATAGTGAAGTTCGTAAGATTGTTTCAAATATTGCTGGTGAACAAATTAATCGTTTCTTTTTAGAAAATCCTGATGTCGCAAAGGCAATTGTAGAAAAAGCTGAAATCGCAAGCAAGGCTCGTATTGCAGCTAAAAAGGCGCGTGAATTAACAAGAAGAAAATCAGCTTTAGATGGTATTAGTTCTTTACCTGGAAAATTAACGGATTGTTCAAGTAAAGATGCGAGTGAATGCGAAATTTATATTGTCGAGGGTGATTCAGCCGGTGGAAGTGCAAAACAAGGTCGTGATGCGAAAACACAGGCGATACTTCCTTTGCGTGGTAAAATTTTAAATGTTGAAAAAGCACGTACACATCGTATTTTTGAAAACCAGGAAATTCGTAGTATGATTACAGCTTTTGGTTGTGGAATTCAAGATGATGTAGATGTGTCTAAGCTTCGTTATCATAAAATTGTTATTATGACCGATGCCGATGTAGATGGTAGTCATATTTGTACGTTGATGTTGACATTCTTATATCGTTTTATGAAACCAGTTATTGAGGGTGGATATGTATATATTGCCCAACCACCTTTATATAAGGTTCAAAAGGGTAAGAAGATCGCATATGCCTATAAGGAACAAGAGATGGATGAACTTCGTGAGGAGTTTAAAGATGGATTTAAAGTACAGCGTTACAAAGGTTTAGGTGAAATGGATGCAGAACAGTTGTGGGAAACAACAATGGATCCACATAATCGTATTCTAAAGCGTGTTACGATTGAGGATGCGATGGAAGCTGATAGTGTATTTGATATGTTGATGGGTGAAGATGTAGAGCCTAGACGTGAATATATTCAAGAGAACGCAGTTTATGCGAATTTGGATTACTAATTAGGAGGTCCTTATGGAAGAAGAAAATAAGAGATATGACTATATAGAAGATGTTGAAATATCCAAAGAAATGAAAACTGCATTCTTAGATTATTCAATGTCTGTTATTGTTTCGCGTGCATTACCAGATGTTCGTGATGGAATGAAACCTGTTCATAGACGTATTTTGCATGCGATGAATCAATTAGGAATTACATCCAGTGTTGCACATAAGAAAAGTGCACGTATTGTCGGTGAAGTTATTGGTAAATATCACCCTCATGGTGATACGGCGGTTTATGATGCGATGGTACGTATGGCGCAGGATTTCTCTTATCGATATCCTTTAGTGGATGGGCATGGAAATTTTGGTTCATTAGATGGTGATGGAGCAGCTGCCATGCGTTATACAGAAGCTCGTATGTCTAAGATTTCAATGGAAATGATGAGAGATATTCAAAAGGATACGGTTGATTTTATTCCAAACTATGATGGTGAAGAAAGTGAACCGGTTGTCTTACCTTCAAGAATTCCTAACTTATTGATTAATGGAGCTGTAGGTATTGCGGTAGGTATGGCTACTAATATTCCACCTCATAATTTATCAGAAACCATTCAAGCTATTTTTGCGGTAATGGATGATCCAGATATTACGGTGCCTCAATTGATGGAAGTTATTAAGGGTCCTGACTTTCCTACTGGAGGAATTATTTTAGGCCGAAAAGGAATTCGTCAAGCCTTTGAAACAGGTCGTGGATCGATTATGATTCGTTCAAAATATAGAGTGGAAGAATTATCGAATGGAAAGAAACAGATTATTTTCTATGAAATTCCATATCAAGTCAATAAGGCAAGTTTAATTACGAAAATGGCCAGTTTAATTCGTGATAAAGCCATTCAGGGTGTTACTTATTTAAATGATGAAAGTAACCGTGAAGGTATCCGTATCGTAATGGAACTTAAAAAGGATGCACAAGAAGATGTTATTTTAAATCAATTATTTAGAATGACTCCACTACAAACTTCTTTTGGTATTAATATGTTGGCTTTGGAAAATGGTCGACCAAAACAACTCCCATTGAAAGATATTATTAATGATTATATTGATCATCAGGTAGATGTTGTTGTTCGTAAGACAAAATTTGATTTAAAGAAAGCACAAGATCGTGCTCATATTTTAGAAGGTTTAAGAATTGCGATGGACCATATTGATGAAGTCATTCATATGATTCGTAGTTCTAAAAAAGATGAAGCTGGATTATCTCAAGATTTATGTGATGCCTTTGGTTTATCTATGATTCAAGCTAAAGCTATCTTGGCTATGCAGTTAAGAAGACTTTCTGGATTAGAAAGAGATAAGATTGAAAATGAATATCAACAGCTTTTATTAACAATTGAAGATTTAAAGGATATCTTGGCAAATCATGATCGTGTTCTTCAAATCATTCGTGATGATTTAAAAGAAATTGATGAAAAATATGGGGATGAAAGAAGAACAGAAATTAGCGATGCTTCTGTTGATATGGAAGATGAAGATTTAATTCCTGTTGAAGATGTGATTATTACATTGACTGAATCTGGATATATTAAGCGTCAACCTACAGATGCGTATCGTGCACAAAATCGTGGTGGACGTGGTATTAAATCTTTGACATTAAATGAAGAAGATTCTATTGATACAATGATTTCCATGTCTACACATGATTTCTTATTGTTGTTTACAGATAAAGGTCGTGTCTATCGATTAAAAGGATATAATGTTCCAAGTGGTTCAAGAACATCTAAGGGTATACCGATTGTTAATTTAATGACATTAGAAAAAAATGAAAAAGTAAAAGTCTTAGTTGCAGTACCAAAGGATGATGAGAGTGAAACTTTATTATTCGTTACTAAGAATGGTATTGTAAAACGTACAGCTATTTCTGAATTTGAAAATATTAACAGAAACGGTAAGATTGCGATTAGTTTAAAAGAAGATGATGAATTACGTTTTGTGAAATTGACAAGTGGACATGATGAAGTCATAATTTCTGGATCGAACGGTAAAGCTGTTCGTTTTAATGAAAATCAGGTTCGTATCATGGGACGTAGTGCAAGTGGAGTTCTTGGATTTAATTGTGATGGATCACAAACTGTTGGTGTTGCCTTATCAAGTGAAGGAGATACTGTATTGGTTGTTTCTGAAAATGGTTATGGTAAGCGTAGTAAGTTTGAAGATTATCGATTAACATCTCGTGGTAAGAAAGGTGTTAGTACAATCAATATTACAGAAAAGACGGGCCAATTAATGTGTATGCGTGCAGTAACAGGTCAAGAGGATGCGATGATTGTTGCCAGTGATGGAATTATGATTCGTGTGGCTTTAGAGAATGTTGGTGTTTATGGACGTAATACACAAGGTGTGCGTTTAATCAACTTAAATGGAGATGCGAAAGTAACAAGAATGACTTTGGTTGATCATGAAGTTGAATCGGAAGAAGAAAATGAGGAAGAAGTAGCAGAATAGTTACTTCTTTTTCTTCTTTTCATATGAAAAATCCGATGAAATTAAGTTAAAAATAGGTTGACGAACTAAATTATATGATGATATAAATTAGTAGAAAGCATTGAAAAGGATAAGTAAGTTAGTATTTATTTGTAGAGATGGTATGGTTGGTGAAAATACCAAATAATATTAATTGAAAAGCCCCTTTGAGTGATCAGATGAATGAAGTAGTTTGGTCCGGTACATACCGTTATCATGTTGAGAGATTCTATTTTATATAGGATAAAAAGGGTGGCAACGCGAGACATCGTCCCTTTATGGGTGGAGGTCTCTTTTTTTTATGGAGGAAAGAAAATGCTAGATATGAAATTTGTCCGTGAAAATCCGGATATTGTAAAAGAAAATATCAAAAAGAAATTTCAAGATTACAAATTACCTTTAGTAAATGAAGTGTTGATGGAGGATAAAGAACTTCGTCAAACACAACAACACGCAGATGATCTTCGTGCAAATCGTAAAAAGATTTCTAAAGAGATTGGTGTATTGATGGGTCAAGGCAAGAAAGATGAAGCTGAGGCCATTAAGCAACAAATCGCAGAAATTGCACATGAGTTAGATGCCTTAGAAGAAAAAGAAGATAAGTTAAGAGAATCTGTTCGTGAAAAAATGATGCAGATTCCTAATATTATTGATGAGAGTGTTCCAATCGGAAAAGATGATAGTGAAAATGTTGAATTAGAAAAGTTTGGAGAACCAGTTATTCCAAATTTTGAAATTCCCTATCATACAGAAATTATGGAGCGTTTATCTGGTATTGATTTAGATGCTGCAAGACGTGTTGCAGGAAATGGTTTCTATTATTTAATGGGTGATATTGCTCGTTTACATTCTGCCATTTTAAGTTATGCACGTGATTTTATGATCAATAAAGGATTTACATATGTAGTACCACCTTATATGATTCGTAGTTCTGTTGTAGATGGTGTTATGTCATTTGCGGAAATGGATGGAATGATGTATAAAATCGAAGGTGAAGATTTGTATTTAATTGGTACAAGTGAACATTCTATGATTGGAAAATTTAAAGATACGATTCTAGAAGAAAAAGATTTGCCTTATACATATACTTCTTATTCTCCTTGTTTCCGTAAAGAAAAAGGAGCTCATGGTATTGAAGAGCGTGGTGTATATCGTATTCACCAATTTGAAAAACAAGAAATGATTGTTGTTTGTAAGCCAGAAGAGAGCATGGAATGGTTTAAAAAATTATATATGAATACGGTAGAATTTTTCAGAAGCTTAGACATTCCTGTTCGTACATTAGAATGTTGTTCTGGTGATTTAGCTGATTTAAAATGCAAGTCAGTCGATGTAGAAGCTTGGTCTCCACGCCAACAAAAATATTTTGAAGTTGGAAGTTGTTCAAATTTAACAGATGCTCAAGCACGTCGTTTGGCTATTCGTGTTAAAGGTGAAGATGGAAATAAATACTTTGCGCATACATTAAATAACACTTGTGTTGCCCCACCAAGAATGTTGATTGCCTTCTTAGAAAACAATCTACAAGAAGATGGTTCTATTTTAATTCCAGAACCTTTACAAATGTACATGGGTGGAACTAAGAAAATTGGATAAAAGAGGTGCTTTAAAATAACGTAGGGTTTTACCGAAATTAGGCTTTAAAATAATGTAG
>CAVGPK010000080.1:0-8492 GCA_963631155.1 bacterium
CGACAATAGTTGGGCTTGCCCCTGCGAAGATAGCTAGCTGCCGGGTCTTTTTTTATGTCTTGGACGCTAGTTTTTTTTTGTATAGAATGATAAAATCATAAACGGATATTAAGTGAGGTATGTATGACAAAAATTGGATTTGATAATAATAAATATTTAGAAATGCAATCAAAAAACATAAAAGAAAGAATTCAATTATTTGGAGATAAATTATATTTAGAATTTGGTGGTAAATTATTTGATGATTACCATGCATCTCGTGTTTTACCTGGTTTTTCTCCTGATTCTAAACTTCAAATGTTAATGCAGTTAAAAGATGATGCTGAAATTATTATTGTAATTTGTGCTAATGATATAGAACAAAATAAAATGCGTTCAGATTTACATATATCTTATGAAGAAGATGTTTTACGTTTAATTAATGAATTTTCTCAAAGAGGTTTATATGTTGGAAGTGTTGTTGTCACACAATATAACCAACAAAAAGCAGTTAGTCGTTTTAAAGCACGCTTAAAAAGAAGAAATATAAATGTATATTTCCACTATTATATTGAAGGATATCCTACAGATACAAAAAAAATCATTTCAGATGATGGGTTTGGAAAAAATGATTATATTAAAACGAGTCGCCCTTTGGTTGTTGTGACAGCTCCGGGTCCAGGTAGTGGTAAGATGGCTACTTGTTTATCTCAACTTTATCATGAACATAAAAATGGTGTTAAGGCTGGATATGCAAAATATGAAACTTTTCCTATTTGGAATATTCCATTGAATCATCCTGTGAATTTAGCTTATGAAGCTGCAACAGCGGATTTAGCGGATGTGAATATGATAGATCCTTTTCATTTACAAGCTTATAATAAAATCACCGTAAATTATAATAGGGATATAGAAATTTTCCCTGTATTAAAAAAGATTTTTGAGGAAATATATGGAAATTCCCCATATGAAAGTCCAACGGATATGGGCGTGAATATGGCAGGATTTTGTATAAGTGATAATGACGCTTGTATTGATGCAAGTAATCAAGAAATTATTCGTAGATATTTTGAAAGTAAAAGTAGATATCATAAAGAAATTTGCTCATGGGATGAAGTTCAAAAACAAGAAGTTGTGATGAATAAAGCTAATATTGCTGAACTTGATCGACCTTGTGTGGAATATGCTAGAAAAAGAGCAGAAGAGTCACATGCTTTTTCAGGTGCAATCGATGTGGATGGAAAAATCATTACAGGCAAAACAACAAATCTAATGGGTGCTTGTTCAAGTGCTTTAATGAATACTTTGAAAAGCTTAGCTGAAATTGACAAAAATGAAATTTTAATTTCACCGGATGTTATTATGCCAATTCAAAATTTGAAAACAGATTATTTAGGATCTGTAAATCCTCGTTTACATACGAATGAGCTTTTGATTGCTTTATCTATTTCTGCTAAAACAAATAAACTTGCAAAAAAGGCTTTATCTAAGTTATCTGAGCTAAAGGGAGCGCAAGCCCATATTACTTGTGATGTTTCCAACGTTGATTTACAAGTTTACTCAAATTTAGGTATTATGTTAACATATGATTCAAATAAATAAAGAAAAGGAGACAATTATGGCAAAATCTATACCAAGCTCTGGTGCAGGAGCAATTCGTATTATGTTAAAAAATAAAGATGCGATGCATTTTAATTTAAGAGAAAAGAAAGAAGATAATGGTAGAATCAGTTATTTGTTTGATTTCTATTATGAAAATGTCACAGGTACTTTAAATATTTTAATGGATGGAGACGTTGTTAGTATAGCAGCTCTTAATTTGAGCTTAGGGAAGGTAATTACTTTATCAAATGATACAAATTTGGCTAAACTTTGCAAATATGTAATTGAAAAGGAAAAAGCCTAATGAAATTTCGATTATATGTTGTAGTTGATCGTGAAGACGAAAATATAGTTGATGAAGTGAAAGTGATTTTATCCAAATTGAATTCAAGTTTATCTTTTTCTCCATCAAGAGAACAGCCAAGTTTAGCAGGATGTTTTGAATTTTATGGAACTGGTCAAGGAAATGAAGATGATATCCAGTCTTTATTGAAAATACTCAATAATGATTGGGATGGAGAGATGGATGATTGTAGTGCTTATGGATTCAATACAATGATGTTTCATCCACATGTGTACTATCTGCAATTTCAAATTTTTTAGGAGCGTTTATGCAAAGTTATACAATGGGTCTAGAAAAAGAACTTCATATTCAAGTTTCGTGTGAGGATGTTGGGCAATATGTAATATTAACGAACAATTCTTCTCATGCTAAAGAGATATCCGATTCTTTATTAAATTCTAAAAAAGTTGGGGAAAATTGTGAATTTGTAACCTATACAGGTTTAATTGAGAACATGCCCGTAAGTGTTGTTTCTACAGGTGTTGGAGGTCCTAGTACGGCCATAATGATGGAAGAATTAATCAGACTTGGGTGCCACACATTCTTGAAAGTTGGACGATGTGAGGGTATGCATCTAGATGTTAAAAATGGTGATATGGTCATAGCGAGTGGAGCGATACGTGATGAAGGTACAACTCGTACATATTCTCCAATAGAAGTACCTGCTGTACCTAGTTATGATCTTCTAGTAGAGTGCGTAAATGTTTTAAAAACTTCAACACTACCTTATCATGTTGGAATCGTACATTCAAAGGATGCATTTTATCCGCATCACATGTTAGATTCTATGCCCTTGAAAGATAAGATTTTAAATAGATGGGATTCGTATTGTAAGTTAGATGTTTTAGCTACTGAAATGGAAGTAAGTACAGTTTTTGTTGTTGGTCAAACTCGACATGTACGTACAGGTGCTATTTTACAATGTATTGCCAATTATGAAAGAGAAAAGTCTGGATTAAGTAATGGACATGACATAGATTTAACTTTCCTTAATGAATCTTCTTTAAAAGTTATTAAACAATTAATACAAGATGACCAAAAGAATGTGAGCACATCAATTTGATGTGCTCAGTTATTTTTAGCTTAAATGACACATGGATAATCATATAAAAGGGGAAAATGTTTATAAAAAAACAGCCATCTATTTATGACTGTTTCTCAATCTTTTAATTGTATTTCCGATATTATTGATAATATCATCAGGCATTACGCTTGCACTATCTTGATCTAATATTGCACTTTGACTATGAACATAACAAGCACTTATTGCTGCTTGAAGTGGATCATTGCATTGACCCTGCATGGCTGTCATTATACCACATAAGATATCACCACTACCTCCTTTTGCTAAAGAAGGATTTTGTCCATTTAGAATATAAACTTTTTTGTTATGTGCAATATAAGTGATACTTGATTTTAAGATTAATACACAATTTGGATATTCCTTTGAAAAATTTCGTGCATATTCGATTGGGCTTTCTAAAATAGTTAAAACTGGAATGCCTGTTAGATCAGACATTTCTTTAATATGTGGAGTCAAAATAGTTGTTGCTTCACGATTTAATAAATGAATATTTTTGTTGAGTAAACCAAAACAATCAGCATCCAGCACAACGGTTTTATTACTTTTTAAAACTTCTTGAATCATTTGGTCTGAAACGTGGTTTTTTTGCATTCCATTTCCAATGGAAATGATAGAATAGTTTGCAATATTTGATTTAATTAAATCTAAGGTTTTATCGTCGAAACAACCATTATGGCTTGGTGCTCTTAGTAACATGTAGAAATCATCTTTAATTGCCAAAATATCTCCGATACAATCTGGAACCATAACCGTAAGAGTTCCAATACCAGAATGGTAAGCTGCATTTGCAGCCATGTGAATTGCTCCATGCATATTCTGGCTTCCGCCTATCATTAAAGCTTTACCAAAAGATCCTTTATGTGCATCTGGCTTTCTTTGTGGAATTTGAACGATATTTTCATTGATGACAATAGTAGAATCATCACAATTTTTGTGCAATTCGTGTGGAATTCCTATATCAACCAAGCTTAGTTGTCCACAATGACGGATTCCATCATTTAGCCATTGTCCTTGTTTATAGCAATCCAAACTAATCGTATAATCAGCTTGAATTGCACATCCTAAAATTTTTCCTGTTGTCGCATCGATGCCACTAGGAATATCAATGCTGATAGTTAATTTGTTTTCATCATTTATTTTGTTTATTATATCCTTATAAATTCCTTTGATTTCTCTTGAAATGCCATTACCAAACAAACAATCAATAAAAACGTCATATTTTTTATATTCTGTGGATGTTGAATACGGAATGTTTAAGGTTTTAATGATTTCAAACTCAATTTTTTCATCCTCTGACATTTTTTTTGTTTCAGGAATAATTAAAGAAACATTATATTCTTTTTGATTTAATAATCGAGCAATAGCTAATCCGTCAGCTCCATTATTTCCAGGACCACATAAAATACAAATTTTACTTTCTTTATTAACATGTTTTTCAATTATTTGAACACTTTGAATTGCGGCATGTTCAATTAAAACTAAACTAGGAATTTTATAAGATTGAATAGCAGCAAAATCAATATTTCTTGCGGTTGCCGCTGTATGTATATAGGATAGATACATTATAATCACCTCTTACTAAAATGATACAACATGTATTAAAAAATGATAATAGTTTTTTAGATGTGTGTTATAATTTTTAAATGGAGGATTTTATTTCATGTCAAAAAGTTCAGCTGCCAAAAAATCGATTATAATTAGTGGCTTGATAGGTACAGGAGGATTGTTTGTATCAAAATTAATCGGATTGGCTTATACAATTCCACTATCTTATATATTTCAATCGGAAGCTTATCAATCAGTATACTCACAAGCATATAATATTTATGCTTATTTATTAACTATTTTTCAGTCTGGAATACCTTTTGCGGTTGCTACATTGGTTGCACGATTTATGGTGTTTGAAGATGCCAAAAGTATAAAAGTAGTGAAAAAAATGGCATTTTCTATATTAGGACTAACTGGATTTGTGGGAATGATTCTTTTATTTTCTTTATCGAATATTATTGCTCCTGCAATGGTTGCAGATAATCCAAATATAGTAAAAGCTATGGCTAATAGTTTACGTATATTATCTTTGGCTATTTTTCTTGTTCCTTTATTATCTGCTTTTAGAGGGTATTATCAAGGACTAAAGGAAATGGAAGAATATGCATTTTCTCAAGCTTTTGAGCAGGTTTTTCGAGTTACTTTTCTGTTAAGTATTGCTTGTTTAGTTGTTTATGTTTTTAAGTGGGAGAAACAATGGGCATTATATGTTGCAGTTTTATCAACATCGATCGCAGCTGTTGCCGCAATTGCTCAATTTGCGTATTTTGATAGAAAACAAAAAGGTATTATTGATGAAATGGCCATGTCTCAAGTTACTACACCTAAATCAAACAAATATGTTTTTAGGCAAATTATTGTGTTAGCAATTCCTTATATGATTGTTGCAGTGCTTGGAAATATAGATCAGGTTTTTAATAGCTTTTTACTTCCAACAGGATTGAAATTACATTACAATGCAAAAAATACAACAACTGTTATTTCTGCTACAAATTATGTAGCAGGAAAATTAAATGCGATACCGATGATTTTGGGGCCTGGTTTTGCGACAGCAATTATTCCACATATTTCAGAAGCTTTATCAAAAAAGAATATGAAATTAGTTCAAAAGAATGTAATCGATTGTATAAATGTTGTACTATATGTTGCGATTCCTATTTCATTTTGTATTTTCGCTTATGCTGGACCTTTAAATTATACTTTATATTATTCGGAAAATTTAGATTTGTGTACATATGTTGTACAATGGATGGCTGTTGAAGGCTTTTTAAGTACAATTGCTCCACTTGTAACGAATTTGATGGTTTCTTTAGAATTAAGAAAGCATGTTATTAAAACTTTGACCATTGGCGTAATAATTAAGGGTATTTCAATTGTACCATTTGTCTGGTTGTTTGGTGTGGCTGGTGCTGTTTTATCAAGCTTAATTGGAACTGGCTATATTTTACTTACAAATTTAAAAGTGATAAAAGATACGTATAGTATTTCTTTTAAGAAAACGTATATTATTTGTGTGCGAATTTTTATTGGTATTTTTGCTTTGTGGATTTGTTCAATTCTTCTTAGTAAACTTGGCTTATATGGTGTAAGTGGTTCGAAAATCGTTTGTTTATTTAAAATGTGTTTAAATGGTCTTATTAGTATGATTGTTTATGTTGGGGTTACTTTTGCTTTGAAAGTTCCACAAAGTATTTTTCATTTTAAAATTAAAAGAGGTGTAAAGAATGTATGATGTAATTGTTGTAGGTGCTGGACATGCAGGGATTGAAGCTTGTTTGGCTAGTGCAAGAATGAATAAAAAAACAGCAATCGTTACTTTGTCTTTAGATATGGCTGGATCTATGCCATGTAATCCAAGTGTTGGAGGCCCTGCAAAGGGGATAGTTGTTAGAGAAATTGATGCATTAGGTGGTATGATGCCTGTTGCAGCTGATAAAACGGCTCTACAATTTAAAATGTTGAATACGACAAAAGGACCGGGCGTTTGGAGCTTGAGAGTTCAGAGTGATAAAATTGCCTATAAAAAATTTATGAAAAGGGCTCTACAAGAACAAAAAAATTTGGAAATCATAGAAAAAGGATGTCACAGTGTAATTATTGAAGATGGAATGGCTAAAGGTGTAAAACTTCAAGATGGTACGATTCTTGAAGGAAAAACAGTTGTTTTAACCACAGGAACATATATGACTAGTAATGTTTTAAGAGGACACACGTCCATTTCTTCTGGTCCTGAAGATCAGCCAACAGTTAACACGTTATCTCAATCTTTACGAGATGCAGGAATTCATACTTTTCGATTAAAGACGGGGACACCACCAAGAGTAAAGATGGATTCTATTGACTTTAATAAAACAGAAGTACAACCGGGAACTAATAAATTTTTAAGATTTAGCGAAACAACCAAAGAGGAAGAAGTTCTTCCTTTTGAAAAACAAGAAGTTTGTCATCTAATCTATACACAGCCTAAAACACATGAAATCATTCAGTCGCACTTACATGATTCAGCTATGTATTCAGGTTTAGTCAAAGGGGTTGGGCCAAGATATTGTCCAAGTATAGAAGATAAACTTGTTCGTTTTGCAGATAAAGAAAGACATCAATTGTTCTTAGAGCCTGAATCAAAAGAATTGGATACAATTTATATTCAAGGTTTCTCAACTTCAATGCCAATTGATGTACAAGAAGAAATGGTCCATTCTCTTCCAGGATTAGAAAATTGTGTGATTGAAAAATATGCTTATGCGATTGAATATGATGCGATTGATCCTTTACAAATGAAACCAAATATGGAAAGTAAGATTGTGGAAAATTTATTTACGGCTGGACAGATTAATGGAACAAGTGGTTATGAAGAAGCAGCTGGACAGGGACTGATGGCAGGAGCAAATGCTGCATTAAAAGTGGATGGAAAAGAACCGTTTGTGTTACGCAGGGATGAAGCGTATATAGGTGTTATGTTAGATGATTTATGTACAAAAGGAACTAAAGAACCTTATCGATTATTGACATCTCGTGCAGAATATCGTTTGTTATTGCGTCATGATAATGCAGATCAAAGATTACTTGAAAAAGGGTATAAAATTGGTTTGGTTTCAAAAGAACGTTATGATGCTTTTCTTGAAAAAATGAAAAAAATTGAGCGGGCGAAAGAAGAATTATCAGCTGTCCATATTAAGCCTAATTCAGATGTTAATGAGTATTTGAAATCATTAGGATTTGATGAACTTTCACATGGATGTAGTGAATTAGAACTTTTGAAGAGGCCTAAAATTACGATTTCTGCTTTATCTAAATATACAAATGTAAATTATGAAGATATTGTAAATGAGCAAGTAGAAATACAGACAAAATATGCAGGATATATTAATAAAGCTAAAAGAGATGCACAACATTTACAGAAAATGGAATCCTTAAATATACCAGATAATCTTGATTATAAAAATATGGAAAATTTATCTTTAGAAGCTCGACAAAAATTAGAAGAAGTAAAACCAAAAACATTAGGACAAGCTAGTCGTATATCAGGCATAAATCCTAGTGACATAGCTATTTTGGCTCTATATATAAAAAAATAATTTGATATTATTTAAATGGGTATGTTATATTGGTGTTGGAGATAGAAAGTTATGAAAAACAAAAGAAAAATATCACATTTTATAATATATATTGGTTTAATAGGATTAACAGGTTATTTTTTAGTTTCTGGATTTCAACAATTAGCAATTATGTATGATTTAAAAGCGAACATATCCACTAAACGAGAAACAAAGAAAACTTTGACGGCTAAAAAGAAAAAACTGGAAAAAATAAAACAAAATTTAACAAATCCAGATTACGCTGAGTATGTGGCTAGAGGTAAATATCTAGTCACCAAAGAAGGGGAACAGGTCTTCAAGTTTCCAAGTAGTGATGATTGAAAAAAGCGAAGCATATGCT
>CAVGPK010000081.1:0-8011 GCA_963631155.1 bacterium
GTTCACCACCAAAAGGTAATTCTGGTGCAACACAAACCATTCCTGTATGCAAAACGTGGATTTTTATTTCTTCCATACTAATTATTCGCCTCCTGTAAATTATCCTTTTTAGAGATTTTTAATCAAGAAAAAAATCATATTTACAATACCATAATCATCAGAGTGTCTTTTTATAGTTACTTAAAGATTTTAACATTTCAAATATATGAAATACTACTCCGTTTTACTACGTTCTGCCCCTTGTAGTTCTTCCGTATATTAAATTAGTCTTCAAATTTAGATGATTATTTCATCTTCGAAAGTATCACGATTCTTTTACTGTTATCTCTTGTATCACATGTAACTAAAGTCATAAGTTTATCTTCTGTATCAACATTTACTCCTGTTTTATATAATTCATGATTTATAGAATCAGATATAAAAGCATTAAATGCGTTATTTGAATCCCAACTTGATTGCGTGAATTCCAATGAATCATCTAGATTATTTAAATCTACATTTAATACCGCAAAGATTTGGTAAGTTCTTATTTCACCTTCTGTGATGAATTTAAATGTATCGTGATTTTTGTAGTAATTTTGATCAATATAATTCATAAGTGGAGTAAACAAGATATCATCCCATTTACTAGAATGACCATAGATTACAACATTTTTAGAATCGATATTTCCATCAGAAGATACAAAAGGAATACCTGCGTTGGCATATTTCTTTTCAATATTTCTTCGAACATAATAATCGTTATTTGGTGCTTGAACAATTGGTTCATAGATGACACGATTATCAAATTCTAGTATTCCAACAATATCTTTATTTGTAGCTTTAAGTAAAGATAAAGAAAGCTCCTTTTCAGAAACTTCCTCATTCTCTTTATTGTTTGATTCTATTGTTTTGTCTTCTTTTGTATCTACATAATAATCTGAATAATCATAGGCTTTCTTTGTTCCAAATTGATAATATAACAAGCCACCAATCAAGCTTAATGAAGCGATTGTGATGGCAGCTATTTTAATTTTCTTATGTTTCATACTCTCTATACCCCGGTATTAGGAACAACGATACGTTCATTTTCAAAATAGTAAATGACAGTATCTGTTTCTTTATCAGCTTCTACTTTATAGGCTTTTGATTTATCAGCTAACTTGTAAGAAGTAGGAGCTTTGATTTCCTTGAATTCATATTCATGTCCATAAATCGCATCAACTAGTATAGCTTTACCATCTTTAATGACGTGTTTAGTAACTTCATCACTTCCTACTTTTCTTGAATAATACGTACCATCAACGATATCCAAAATGATTTGTTTATTCTCATCTGTTTTAACAGTTTGAACAATCTTAGCAAAATCTTCATCTTTAGAGATTTCATATTCTTCATCTGTAGAATCACCAACAATCATCAATTGGCCAGAAGCTAGAGTAGTTACATATTTATTTGTTGTTTTATCATAGACTTCAAAAATGGCTCCATTTAAGAAATGGTCTTGATGATCCTTATCGATTTTATTTACATCCAACTCTAAACGACGCTTTTCATTGTGTAATTCCATTGAAACAATGACTGTAGCTTTTGTTGTATCTTCATCATATTCAAAAGTAAATTCATGTTCTTCTTCATCTAATACAAAGCCTACGTTTGTCTTTAATTCCTTAATGTAATATTCACCAATAGGAAGATCTAATTGTTCTACATTTTTGCCATCTTTATCAATAGTTAATGTACCAACGAGTCCATCAGTAGGAATAATGACTTTATCATCTACAGTAATATCATTTTTAGAATAAACACCAAAGACAACATCCTTATAAGCATCCTTATCTTCATCTTCAAATGTCTTTGTAATATCAAGCTCAAGCTTTTGTCTTTCATTGACATAGGATTGTTTGATTTCTACTACATCAATCATTTGACCGGCATATTCAATATCAAAATCGTATGTGGTTTCATCTAATACAAATCCAGTTTGAGTAGCTACTTCCTTAATAGAATATTGTCCTAATTGAAGTAAGGAAGAAGTAGTAATGCCGCTTGTTGTAGTGAATGTATCGACTACATCACCTTTGTTAAACCATACAGTTCCTTCAGGAGTAACAATATCTTCTCGTGCTATGATTTCATACGTTACACCTTCTAAATATTTTTCTTCATAAGTTGGTGTATAAATTGTTCCATAATCTGATTCTGTTTTGGTTACACCACTTAACATTTCGCCATATTTTTCAACATAGACTTGTCCTTTTTGAGTTGTATTATCAAAGTTCATAAAGATTTCCGTACTTGATCCATCGACATTGACTGGGATTTCAGTATCTTTTAATACATAGCCTTGTGGAGCCTTAATTTCAACAATCTTATATTCACCATATTTTAATGGACTAGGTAAATGTACGGAACCATTTTCATCTGTAACAAATGTATCCGTTTCATATTTTGTAGGATAGGTAACAGTTTGTTTAACATAGTTGCCATCACTATCTTTTAATTTGAATTCAACGCCACTAGCAGGAATTCTTTTTCCTGTTTCTGCATCTGTTTTATAAATGGTTAATTCAGCTTCGATTTCATTATTGTAGATGTTATAGAAATAAGTTTTGTTATTTTGATCAATCTTCATTTCAAAGGGTTTTAATGTTTCATAACCTTCTTTTTCTCTTTCTTTAATGATGTAAGTTCCATAAGGAAGATAATCACTAATAGCTTTACCATCTTCATCAGTAGTTAAAGTGGCAACTGTCTTATTACTTGATTTAAGGATAATATCAAATACGAAATTCTTACCAGGTTTATCAACATGTGAGCCATCATTATTGCTATCAATTGTTTTAGCTATTTCAATTCTTCCTTTGATTACTTGATCTTTGATTGTTGTACTAAAAGTAGATGGTGTATTGTCTCCAGAATATTTAAGTTCAACGCTATTACAAGTACTATTTTTTAAATAGCCTTCTGGTGCAGTAACTTCACATACATTTAATGTTGTGCCAACAGGATATTTCTTTGATTTAGCTTTTGATCCATCTGTTGTGATTGTTTCTAAAGTGTTTCCACTTGAATCTTTAATAGCGAATGTAGCTCCATTAAATGTTGCATCGCCTTGCGTGGATGTTCCTGTTTCTACATCTTGTTTTTCAACTTCGATATCTGCATAGAGTAATTCAAAATTCAATTTAAAATCAGGAGAAGGATCTCTTCTACTTGCTAGATAGATAACTCTTTGGTAGCCAGATGAACCATAGATAATATTGACATCTCTTGCACCAAAGTTTCTTGAGAAAGTAATTGTCTTATCATAATTTTCTGAAGTGATGGATACCGTTAAATCATTTCCTTTTACCGAAGCATTAATACCATTTCCACTAGTAATGGAATAATTACTTAATGTTCCTTTTGAATCCGTTAAAGTAACAGGCGTATTTAATCCCATCTTAATTGTTTGATTATTGAAAGATGGCCTTCCTTGAGGAGTGCTTCTTAAACTATTGATTTCATTCACTTCATTAGAAATATCATATGTTGTAGATCCATCCATGTAGTATGGTTGATACCAATTACCAGTAACAACTTGCCAGATCATGATTTGAGTAGCTACATAATAGTTTTCACTTTCATGTCCTGGATAGGAATAGCCATAGTAATTAATTTCCCAAATAGCTTGTCTTTGGCTTTCACTTAATTCATCCCATTTAGCAGTATCTTCAGTATATTCGTTTCCACTAATGAATAATTCCATTGGCTCAATACAAAATACAGTTTTATCGCCAACATGAAGCTCAGTTACATAATCATATCCAAATTGATTATCGATATAAATCATGGCATATCGACTACCTTGTGAAGTGGTATCTGTAAGCATGATGTCATTTTCATTAATGATTTGATCCGGGAAAACATCTTCCAGATAACCTAGCTCTGTAATTGTATCTAAATCATTCTCTGTGTTTGTTTCTTCTGCATTAATCGTCATTGTATTCATAAATGAATTCAATATCACCAATGCAGATAGAAAGAATTTGCTGCCTTTCTTTAATATATTTTTCATCTTCATTTTCCTTTCATTTAAGTTGTTGCAACAAAAAAGACGAGATTATCTCGCCTAGTAAAAATCATTTCATTTATCACCACCTAATTAATTAAACTTCCATTGCTCCAAAGATTTAATCCATAATACGCAATACTGTGATCATTTCGATATACCGGTTGAACAGAATAATTTGTAATTTCAGTTTCACCAATATACATCACATCATTTAAATAATATTCACCACTTGAATTTGCTTCACCTTCCGAAGGAAAAGTTGCATAGTAAGAATTTGAATCCAAGATAACATCGCAAGCTTGATTTTGATCCACACCACCAGGACACGCATAACTTGGTTCTACTGGAACTGGTGTAGATTCAATGATTGGTTGTTGAACAACTTCGTGCGTTTTAACTTCTTCAGCTTCTTTAACCACTTCTTGTTTACTAATAACTGTGTTTGATTGACTGGCTGAAGTATTGTTTGTTGCTTCCTCCTTGCTCTTATTACTTGTTGTTTTTAAAATAGAACTTGTTTTGCCTTGTACTGTAGCTATATCTTTGCTTACAGTAGTATTTTTTGAACTATTACTTTCTACTGCATTTTGTTTTCTAATGTTAGCTGTTTTATTGTTTTTGCCATCCTTTTTTTCTTCAGATTTTGCAACTTTCTTAACAGTTTTTGTTTTTTGTTTACTAACACTAATAACTTCTTCACCAACTTCTTTTTTACTATCAACAAAATGATAAGTAGCAATACCAAAAATACTTAATAAACAAACAAGACTTATAATTATTCTCTTTCTCATAATTAATCCTTTCTTTTATCTAACTATCTTTAAAATACCTAGTTTATATTTACTATTCATAACTAGAACTATTTTTTATTTTCGGATAGTAAATAAATTCTTCGGAAAGTAGGAGGGGTTTTAGGGGAGAAAACAGTCACACTTTTAAGCAAAGTCAGACTGCCCCTCCAACAGTCTTTTACAATCACAAATACAAAAAAGATAATCGAAACTACAATTATCTCTCTTCTTCTTTTGATCGTTTCTTTGCCCAGTTTTCAAGTAAGTGAATCATAATATCTTTCTTCTTACCTGGTGAAAGATTCTTTGGGAAATATTTATTAATCTCATTCATTTGAAATGATAGTTTTTCTCTTTGATTTGGCTTTTCTTCAGCTAATGTATTATTAACAAAATCAAAAGTTAATTCTCCATCATGACTTAATCGTTTAAATTCTTGGCATTGTGCTAATGATGGTGTTCTTTGATTATCATTAATTGAATCAACTACATATTGTTGTTCATCACTAGTTAGATAAGATAGTTCTACAGCAGGATTAAACGCAATAGTAATATTATCTTCATTTCTTCCATCGGCCATTTCTTGTAGTGGCTCAATCAAATAGGTGAGGCGGATAAAACGTTGTATTTGACGTGCGCTAAATTCTGTTGTATCCGCTAATGCAACATCACTTCTAAACTTTGTGCCAACTTGGCACGAAGTTGATTTGTCATATTCAACAGGAATATCCGCATTGTCAAAATCAATATCTACTTTCTTTCCTTGATGTTTCATAGCTTCTAATCGCATTTTATAAGCATAACCACGTTCACTAGGGTAGATGTTTTCTCTTTGAATATTACTATCAACCATTAATATAGTGGCTTGATCATCATCTAAATCTCGGATAATAACATTCATTTCTTTTTTGCCTAGCTGTGACATGGCAAATTTACGCCTGTGACCAGATATCATTTCATAAGTTCCATCTTTTTTAGGACGAACAAGTGCAGGCATCAACATATCGTTTTCTTTGATTGAATCGATAAGCTTGAACATATCTTCATCCATCGTTACATGGAAAGGGTGGTCCTTAAAATCGGATATCTTATCAATAGGAATCTTCATGACCTTTTCAGCATTGGATTCTTGTCTTTCTTTTTCGGTAGAAAACAGGGAATCATAACTAGGTAGTCCTAAATCTAGTTTTGGCATGTTGTGCCTCCTTATTCATTTAATAGTTCAAAGCTTTCTACAACAACATTCGATGAATAAATCTTTTGATTGTCTTTCTTATATGAACTTGTTTGCAGATTGCCAATAAGCTTAAGTTTTGTGTTGCTAGTGCCAACTTTTTCTAATTCTTCAGCAAGATTACCAAATGCGATACATCCAACATAATCAAAACGTGTACCTTGATTATCTCTAGGACATTTAAGAGTAAACTTGGTAAAAGAATTGCCTTTTTGTGATTTGGATACTTCGATATTTTTAGTGAGTGTTCCATTTAATTCAACATGATTGTTTTTCATTTCTTCATCTTCTTTCTAACGACTAAAATCATTTCTTTGTTTTTCTTTATCTTTGTTTAAGATCTCTTTTGTAAGAGATTCATAGGCTAGTGCTACTTTAGAATCTTTAGCGTATTTATAAATACTGATTCCTTTAGTAGTAGCTTCGCTTGCTTTAGTTCCTTTAGGAATGATCGTATCAAACACTTTGATATTCTTGCTGAAAGACTCTCTTATTGTTTCGATAGTACTTCTAGTGATATTGGTATTTGAATCCGCAAGTGTCATAACAATACCGTTAATCTTTAAATTACAATTGATCTTACGTTGTACCTTATTCACTGTTTGAAGCAATTTCGTCATTCCTTTTGCTGGCAAGTATTGTGTTTGTACTGGAATCAATACTTCATCTGCTGCAGCTAAAGCATTAACTGTAAGCATTCCTAAAGAGGGTGGACAATCAATGAAAATGTAATCATATTTACTTCTTAAAGGTTCAATACAATTACTTAATGTCTGCTCTCTATTAATTACGCTGACTAAACGCATCTCAAAGTCTGCAAGTTCAATATTGGCTGGAATTACATCAACAGCTTCTGGATGATTTAATATTAGTGAATCATAATCAATGGGTTCATCATTAATATAATCATCTAGCATTGAAGAGACACTGTTTTCTAGTGCATCATTTGTTTTCCATCCAAGTGAACTTGTAAGATCTCCTTGTGGATCAAAATCAATAACCAGGACATCGTATCCATTTCTTGCCATACCAACAGCTACATTTAAAGTAGTGGTTGTTTTACCAACGCCACCTTTTTGGTTCGCAATCGCAATTACTTTACATTTTTCCATAATAAAAACTCCTTTCCCACAACCAACCATTTGTCGGCTATGTAAAAGGAGTTGTATCAAATTGACTCAAATTATATTTCTTGTACTCTCTAGTATGGCCACTCATGCTAAGTTCGAAAAACCGAATATTAGCTAGAGACCATTTTTTATTAGCGGGAAATCGAAAAAATGTTCGAAATGTTCGCATTTTTATTAACTGGAAAATCGCCGAAATTTATCTCATTTTTTGAAAGAAAAAAGCGATAAAACCAAGTGATTTCATCGCTAATCTCATATAGCCAATAAGTGCTTGAAAGCATTTATTTATAAACATATGGTGCCCCCGAAAGGAGTCGAACCTTCGACCTGCAGTTTAGGAAACTGATGCTCTATCCACTGAGCTACGGAGGCATTTACACTATTTAATTTTAACACAAAATTGGTTATTCATCCCCATCTCTTAGGAGGCGAACGCTCTATCCAACTGAGCTACAGAGACATATACAAGAATACTACCATATTTAAAAGTATCATGTCATTAGAAAACTTGATATATTTTCACTACATTCTACTTATTTTCCTTTTCTCTAAACCACACCATATGTGTTGTTAAACAATTCTAAAGCATCTCAACAAACTCAATAAGCTCTTTTAATATAACATTTAAATCTTATCTATCCATTTCTTATCCGTACTATTCAAATGTTGAAGATAAATCCTATTTTTGAAAATGATTTTTATTCTTCGTGTTATATCCTTCCCATTTTTCTCACGCATTTTAGGATCCTTGTAGATTTGACACTCCCACCACTAAAGTAGTGGGATTCTTGCTTCAACGAGTACCGCGTCACCTTATACG
>CAVGPK010000082.1:0-7865 GCA_963631155.1 bacterium
ATCTATAGCCCTCTCTTTTCTAGAAGAAATATCTTCATTCTCTTATACGAAAAAAATTGACTTTTATCTTAAAAAAATTATATTTTTTTCTATAATTTAAGAAACAAGGAGAAAAATTATGAACATTCAACAATTTCAAAACGATCGATTCGGACTCTTCATTCATTGGGGAATCTATTCCATACCTGCAAGAGGAGAGTGGGTGAGAAGTAATGAAGAAATGGAAGAAAAAGAGTATTTACGTTTTGTAAATGAATTTCATCCTGATTTATTTGACCCATATAAATGGGCAAAGCTCGCAAAAGAAGCTGGTATGAAATATGCCGTATTAACCGCAAAACATCATGATGGTTTTTGTATGTTTGACACGCAAACCACTGATTTTAAATCAGACACCGATTATGTTAAAGAATTTTTAGATGCCTTTAGACAAGAAGGATTAAAAGTTGGCCTATACTATTCTTTATTAGATTGGCACCACCCAGACTATCCTCACTACAAAGATAAACATCACCCCATGAGAAACCATAAAGAATACGATTGCCAAAGAAACTTTTCAAACTATCTAAAGTATATGCATACCCAAATCAAAGAATTACTCACCAACTATGGAAAACTCGATATTATGTGGTTTGATTTTTCCTATGAAAATATGACCAAAGATGTATGGAACGCGCAAAAAATTATTGAAATGGCACATACTTATCAACCCGATATGATTATCGACAATCGTTTAGAAGGAGATGGTGTACACCCTGGATCGATTATGAGTGAGAATCCAAGTTTTTCAGCCGGAGATTTCACCTCTCCTGAACAAATGATCCCTCCACACGGTTTACCTGTTCCATGGGAAGCCTGTATTACTATGAATGAACATTGGGGATATTGCGCAAAAGATACAAACTATAAATCCGCAAAGCTAATCATTCGTACCCTTGTTGAATGTGTCAGTAAGGGCGGAAATATGATCTTAAATGTTGGACCAAACGCAAGAGGCGAATTTCCAAAAGAAGCAGAAAACATCCTTCTAGAAATCGCAAATTGGATGAAATACAATAAGCGTTCCATCTACAACTGTAAAGAATCAAATCTATCCAAACCAGAATGGGGCCGTTATACGCAAAACGGAAACAAATTATATGCCCATATTCTAGAAGAAAGCATTTTTGACATTCCTATTCAAATACAAAAAGATAAAATTGAAAAAATTCGACGTTTATCCAATCAAGCTGAAATTCAAATTCAGACACCATGGAATGCTGAAAGTTATCCAGATTACACCTTTATGAACATTGAGTCTAAAAAACATCAATGCCCAGATCCAATCGATACAGTCATTGAAATCACTTTAAAAAAAGAGGAGTTTACACCCCTCTATTAAACCATCATCTTTGGTTTGTCCCAAAGATTCAATTTTGTTCCAATTCCTTTTTCTAATGCATTCCGATATACTGTGCATCCCCAAGCTACATCTTCAGTAGGCATACCTCCAACGGAATAAATAATAATCTCATCCTTCTTATGATGTACAGGAACATTGCCAAGCAACACATCTCCTAAATCATCAATTTGATCCGAATTCTTTTTTCCTTCGGCAATCAAATCCTCCACATAAACAGCAGGAATAGGAACTGTATGATATGCATTCGGTTTCATTTCTTCCTCTCACGCCTCATACAACTTAATATTATCCGTTACCGTTCTTGCTCGATTAATAATAAAACCATCATCAAAACGAAGAGCTGCCGTTGACTCAATAATAGCACCTGGCTTAATGCATTCTTCCGCAATATATGGATATAAAGAAGAATCTCCAGTAGGAGTAGAGGTAGAAGCAGAAACAATATCCGCATCACGAACAGTTTCCTCAATTGAGTCAACCACATAAACATTCAATTCTGGATACTCTTCTTTTGCCGTCTTAATAAATTTTTCAAGCGAAGCCTTACCTCTACCCTTTACCTTCACCGTTTTTATACTTGGTCTTACCGCAATCGCAGCTGCAAGAGCTGTCTTACTCATAACACCTGGACCAATAATACAAATAGTATCTGCATCTTCTCTTGCGAACGTTTTAAAACCAACACTAGGAACTACACCCACAAAAAGTGCCAAACCACACGCATAAACCAACCACATACAATCACTTTCTAATACAAGGCTCATTATAGTCTCGTCCATTTATGCACGCAAGTTCTTACTAGTCTCCTTTACAATATAGATGGGTCTTTGTTTGCTTTCCATATAATCTTTTGTCGTATATTGACCTAAAATCGCTACAAAAATCATTTGAAGACCACTCAAAAATAAAATCAAACAAACCACATAAAACAAAGCCTTTGCATGGAAGAAAAGTCCACCCAAACCAAATAAGATAGAAGCAACCATAATTAAGCCACCAATCGTACCAATCCACTCTACTGGTGCTGTTGAAAAAGAAAACATTCCCTCTAATGCATAATGAAATAGGCTTTTAAAATTCCACTTTGAACTTCCTGCCACCCTTTCGACATTATGAAACTCAATCCACTTGGTATCAAAGCCAACAAAACTAAATAATCCCTTCATATAACGGTTGTATTCTTTTAATTCCAAAATCGCATTTACCATTTGTCTGGACATCATACGAAAATCTCCACACCCATCACTCATATCCATCTTGCACATTTTTTGCATCATTTTATAAAAGAGACGAGATAAAAAATTACGAATCTCACCCTCACCCGTACGATCCACTCGTTTTCCCGCACAACAATCATATCCTTCTTGCGTTAAAGCATGATACATATCCTTTAATAAAACGGGTGGATGTTGTAAATCAGCATCCATAATCACCACATAATCTCCACTCGATTTCTTTAAACCCGCAAACATAGCAGCTTCCTTTCCAAAATTTCTTGAAAAAGAAACATATTCACAATGCGAATCCTTCGCAACCAAGCTTCTTAAAATATCCTTTGTATGATCATTTGATCCATCATCCACAAACAATAATTCATAATCAATATCATCAATCTCATTCAATACTTCACTTGTCTTCTTATAAAATAAAGAAAGAACTTCCTCCTCATTAAAACAAGGAACAATCACACTTATCTTATTCATAGCATACCTCCTGATGAAAAACACGAATTTTACATAACCAATAATTTGAAAGAACCGTGATCACACTCACAATTATTTTCGAGATCATATTTGAAACACAAAGCCAATCTATACATACCGCCAACAATAGACTTTCAACAATCAATGTCACAAATCGCAATCCAAAAAATTCCACACACTCTTTTTTTACATCCTTATTTGAATGAAAAACCACTTTACGATTCGTGATATACGCAAAAATAACAGCTGCAAACCATGCGATACTATTCGAAAATAACCAATGCAAATTCATCCTTAAGCAAACATAATACACAACATAATTTACAAGCGTTGTACAAACGCCTACCACCCCATAACAAATCAATTCTTTGATCTTTTCCATATGTAATATCCTCCCAATAAAACAGAAGCTAAACTCACAACAACACTTACATCTTTTCCTGGTGGTTTAAACTTCAACACAATCGAATGTTTACCCCTTTTTATTTTTGATCCAATAAAAGCCTTATTCACAATTTCAATCTTCTGCCTTTTTCCATCCACATAAAGTTCATATCCATTCTCATACGGTATAGACGTTACTAAATACCCAGAAAAACATGTGACCGTTCCCTTTAAAACATCACTTGTCTTTTTTAATCGAACCTTCTTTACCTTTCTAGAAAAGGCATCCATATCACATGTATATATTCGAATATTTTTTATTTCATAATTTCCCTTTGAACAAGTTATCTTTAACTGATCTAATTTTTTCTTAGATAACACATACGTAAAATGGTTGTTTCCATTTTGATACACAGAATCCTTTTTTGACAAAGTATTCTTCATGCCATTTATCGTAATCCATACTTTTTTATCCCCATTATTTTTCACGTCAAAATCAATGCACACCATCTTATTCTGTGTTTCAAAATCTAAATCAATTTTCTTTTTTTGTTTCTTCTTTGAATGAATCTTTATTTTTTTATGAATACTTTTAACCTTTGTCATTCTAGAAGAATAAGAAACACTTTGTTTAACATTCACAATCGTTCGATTATATAAAGTATCAAGTGTATACGGATACTTTAATTGATCAAACTGTTTTTCAGATATTACATCCCCCGTCACATACGCAATAGGAAGTACATTTTTATTTTTTAATACTTTATATTTTCCCTGTTGATCCACCATTTGGTATCCATACAAATTATCTTTTTTTACAATCACATTTTCTATAGACATTAAACCTAAATATACATAATTTTCACTATCCGCCAGCACCGTTCTATTCGTTTGTGAAATTGGATTTTTGACAACATCATAAAACCATGAATTATATAAAGAATTACTCGTCGACGTATAACTAGATGCCTTTTTTAGCTTCGAATAGATATGATTACTATTTTTATAAATCTGATCCAAATCCGCCGTACGATTTTTAAATTCATTTCTTTGAATCAAGGCTTGTTTATCTTGATCATATACCGAATCATATATTTTATACGAAAGACCTTGATGCATGTTTAAACTCAAAAAAATAAGACAAGGAATCATAGAATAAATCAATGCCTTATTATTGTTTTCCTTAAAATAATAATAGATAAAAATCAGAGCAAGTATCGCATCATACATATAAAATTGTGTAGCGAAACAAAAGCTAATTAATAAGCACCAAAGATTGATTGTTTTTGATTCTAACCATTCACAGACAATATAGAGAACAAGTGGTAGACACAAAACTAAGATTTTGCTTCGTGCATATAACGTTCCATTTAAAATATAGGAAAAGATAGGAAATATAAACATCAACAATAAAAGAATCGATAAGTGCTTTATTTTTGGATTCATCAAGCCTTGAAATAGGGCAATCCAAGCAATGAGAGTACACCCACACCCATACGCATCATATAAAATTCCTTTTAAAGAAAAATTAGGAATCAGTAGGCTAAAACCGTTTGTAGCCGTGACACTCTTTTTATTTTCTAAAATTAATAATCCCGTTGGTAACCATAAGATACAAGAAAGCCCAATACCAAATAGAATCGGTACGATTAAATCTTTAATGGTATGATCTTGATAAAAATTATAGATCCATACAATCAATATAAATCCAGGTGTATAAAAATAGTTATGAAACATTGCCAAACAAACACAAATTGAAATCCATTGTTTCTTGTGTGTATCAATTAAAATAAAGGATGCGAATAAAAAAGGTAGAATTTCTACAAACATCACTTGTTGATGGGTATGAAAGAAGCAGTTTGAGCTTATACAAAGGATAGAGACAAAAAATGAAATATCCATTCGATATCCTTTATTGAGTAGCCATTTAAAACATAGAATGCCTGTCACTGTCCATAATAAAAGCACATATCCAATAATGAAATATTTGATATCGATATCTAAAAACAATTTGGAAAACCATATATCCGGTCGAAATAATCCATAATAGGAAAAAGAGTAAATATTCGTTCCACCTTGTAGAGTGGATACATAATTTTGTGTATTTCTTAAAAGATCACCCAATATAATATGTTGACTAAGCCAATCAATTTTCGATCCATATATCTGTCCGATCGACGAAATAAAGGCAAGTGTTGTAGGTAAAACCAGCAAAATGCTTGTATATATCTTTTTCATGGCTTGAGTATACAAAACAAATCTTAATAATCGCCCAAAATATTTATAAATAATTATGAAATAAGTTTAAGAAGTCTTAAGTTTTACATAAGTCAATCCTTAAGAATTATTCAGTAAGATAATCACGGTGATTTTATGAAGAAGATATTGATTTTAATTTGTACATGTTTTTTTATGATTCCACTAAATTCCGGTATTATCTATGCTTCAAAAAATGAAAGTTTAATGATCGTTGCACATCCAGATGATGAAACAATTTGGGCAGGAGAACATTTATTGCGTGGCAATTATACCGTTTTATGTATAACGAATGGTGATAACAAAGTTAGAAAAGCCGAATTTAATAAGGTTATGAAAAAAACCGAGTCAAAAGGAATCATTCTTTCTTTTCCAGATAAGACCAATGGACAAAGAGATAATTGGGACTCCTGTAAAAAACAAATCAAAAAAAAGATAAAGAAAATCATCGATTCTAAAGATTGGGCTAGAATTGTATGTCATAATCCTGATGGCGAATATGGTCATATTCATCATAAAATGGTTTCAGAAATGGTGACGGATATTGTGAAATCTGAAAAGAAAACAGATCAACTCATGTACTTTGGCAAATATACAAAAAAGATAAATAAAGACGAGTTGAAAGATAAAAAACATATTTCATCAAAATATTATAAACAAAAGTTGACGCTATGCTCCCTTTATTCTTCTCAAAGTAAAGTCATGAATCATTTACATCATATGTTACGCTATGAAAATTGGATTCCCTATTCAAAATGGGATAAAATGAAATAAAAAGAGGAGTGAAAATATGGCAAGTCGCATTTTAGTGGCGGATGATAACGCAGAAATTCGTGAAATATTAAGAATATTATTGTCGAATGAAGGATATGAAATCGTAGAGGCAAAAGATGGTAATGAAGTCATTGAAAAATATGATTCATCCATCGATTTAATTATATTAGATATCATGATGCCAAATATGAATGGATATCAAACTTGTTTAAAAATCCGTGAAACAAGTAATGTTCCTATCTTATTTTTAACAGCCAAAGGACTAGATTCCGATAAAACACTCGGCTTTTCTAGTGGTGCTGATGATTATTTGTCAAAGCCATTTAGTTATAGTGAATTAACTGCTCGCGTAAAAGCATTACTAAGACGATGGCAAGTCTATAAAGGAAAAGATACGATTACAAACGCAAACACTAGTGAGAAACTTGTTGTAGATGGTGTGATTTTAAATTTAAATCAAGGTACTGTTGAAATTGAAGGCAAAGAGATCGAGTTAACTGATATTGAATTTCGTATTTTAAATACATTAATGAGAAATCCTAAACAAATATTTTCAGCCGTTGATTTGTATGAAAAAGTATGGAATGAGCCTTACTTTTATTCTGCGAATAATACAATCATGGTGCATATTCGTAATTTGCGTAAAAAAATCGAGAAAGATCCAGCCAATCCTAAATATGTAAAAACCATTTGGGGAAAGGGGTATCGCTTTGAGTAAAAAATTCATACATATTTACCTTTCTTTACTTTTTTTCATCCTTTCTTTTTTTGGAATCTATTCTTTACGCTATCCTATTTATGATCAATTACAAGCAAATGATATCTACTCAGATTCTTTATCTAATGCACAGATTCAAGAAGTTAAATCGTATTTAAAAAATAAAAGTAAAAATTTAGATCCTGAAAAAATTCGTTCTGATTTAGATTCAATTTTAGATAATGGAAGCTATCAGCTTGTGATTGAAGATGAGAATCAGGAAGATTATATCGTTCTAGAATTTCAGGGAAGAGCTCCTTTAAGTAATATATTTAAATATTGTACAAGAATTCAAGAAGGAAAATGCATGCTGGAATGGTATCCTTCATTTTCTCAATATCATTTCTATTATCGAATTATTGATGTCTGTGTAAGCTTATTGTTGAGCATTCTATTTTATATGCTCTTAAAAAAAAGTGTTTTTCATTTACCAAGAAAACATGTGTTTCATACACTTTCTAAGAAAATGTTTTTTACTTTTGGGGCCTCTACCATTTTAGTATTCAGCTTTTTTTCAATGACATATTATCATGAAAACATAGTATTTGAATTTATAATGGATACTTGGTTTGAGAATGAAAACTATGAT
>CAVGPK010000083.1:0-7730 GCA_963631155.1 bacterium
TTTTATCAGATTAAAAAAAGACTGTCGACACTCAATTTGTCAACAGTCTGAAATGAAGAGTAAGACACTCTTCATTTTTTTCTTGCATATTGGCCTATAATTTGGTAGAATATTCAAGCAATGCCCGGGTGGTGAAATTGGTAGACGCAGTGGACTCAAAATCCACCGGTAGCGATACCATGCCGGTTCGAGTCCGGCCTCGGGCACCATTTTAAATTTTATTTTTTTATTTTGCCCGGGTGGTGAAATTGGTAGACGCAGTGGACTCAAAATCCACCGGTAGCGATACCATGCCGGTTCGAGTCCGGCCTCGGGCACCATACGTACATTCGTCAAGTTCATCGTTGAGCTTGGCTTTTTTTTGAAATATAATAAATAAGAGTAATTGGAGGATAATTTATGAAAGTACTAGTCGGATTAAGTGGAGGCGTAGATTCTGCCGTAGCTGCCTATTTATTAAAAAAACAAGGATATGATGTTACATGTTGCTTCATGCGAAATTGGGATGCCTTTGCGAATAATGACATTGCCGGAAACCCTACCATTAAAGATGATACATGTCCACAAGAACAAGATTATCAAGACGCTTTAGCCGTCGCAAACCATTTAGGACTACCCCTTCAAAGAATTGACTTCATTGAAGAATATTGGAATAATGTATTTAAAACTTTTTTAAGCGAATATGAAAAAGGAAGAACACCAAACCCTGATATCCTATGCAATAAATATATTAAATTTGATTCTTTCTTTGAATACGCCATGAACCTAGGCTTTGATAAAGTAGCCACAGGACACTATGCCGCAAACAAAGAAGTCAACGGATTTACCTATTTAACACGAGCAGCCGACCAAAATAAAGATCAAACATATTTTTTATGCCAAGTTCAAAAAGAGAAAATCGCTAAAACCATTTTTCCTCTATCAAATCTAGAAAAACCAGAAATCAGAAAAATCGCATCAGAATTAAATTTAGAATCGGTCGCAACAAAAAAAGATAGTACGGGAATTTGTTTTATTGGCGAAAGAAATTTTAGAGAATTCTTATCCAACTATCTTCCAAGCAAAGATGGAGATATTGTAGATGTAAACACAGGAAAAGTCATCGCAAAACATGTCGGAGTCCTCTACTATACAATTGGACAAAGAAAAGGTTTAAACATCGACCACGAAAAAGGGCCTTGGTTTGTCGTAGGTAAAGATGTACAAAAAAACATCCTCTATGTATGTCGTACAGATCAAAAAGATTTACTCTACTCTGATTCTTGTCTTGTCAAAGGTATCAATTGGATATTACCAAATTTAGATGAAATTCCAACAAACTGTACATGTAAATTTAGATATCGTCAAAAAGATCAAGACGTTACATTAGAAAAAATCGATGATACAACCATTTTGGTTCATTATCCACAAACCATCGCATCCGTTACCGAAGGTCAAGAAGCCGTTTTTTATGATGGAGAAAAATGCATTGGTGGTGGTGTTATTGAAGAAGTATATAAAGGTGGACAAAATTTAAATCATTTAATCATGGAGACCGCAAATGGACATCAAGGCTAGACTTGAATACATCATCTTTGAAAATAAAACAAATCACTACGTTGTTGCAGGTTTTATCGAATGTGGAACACACCACACCTTTACAGGCGCAGGAAGAATTGATGATGTACAAGAAGATCAAGAATATGATTTACAAGGTGAATACGTCAAACATCCAAAATATGGAGATCAATTTCGAATTGATGTCGCAACTAAAAAATTACCTGACCAATCAGAATCCATTATTCACTTTTTATCAGGAGAACACTTTCCTACCATAGGCAAAAAAACAGCCCAACAAATTGTGGATATACTAGGAGATCATTGTCTTGAAGACATTTCAAAAGATAGTACTCTTTTAGAACAAATTCCAGGTTTAAATCCCAAAAAGAAGAAAATCATAGAAGAAGGAATTAAAGAATTCACTGGATTCAATGAAACCTATATGACCTTAATTCAATATGGTTTAAGTCCTCGACAAATTCAAATGTTAGAAGATCATTATGAAAATGTATTAGATGTCATTCAGGAAAATTGTTTTACACCCTATTATGAAGTGTATGGTTTCGGATATAAAACCGCTTGTAAATTAGCCCAAGCCGTACAATTAGAAGCAAACGATATTCGTAGACTTGACGCCTACATGTATGAATTGACTCGTCAGATATCAATGGCTACAGGCAATACCTATGTTGATATACATATATTAATTCAAAAAGCAGGAAACATTGATACAAATCAAATGCAAGAAAGTTTAAATCGTTTATCAACAGAAGAATATCTCTATATCGAAAACAACAAAATTTATCCCTTTACGCTTCATGAAGATGAAATCACAATTGCGAAAGAATTAAGACATCATACCTTTAAAGTTGAACCTGTAGATGTCCAAGCACAAATCGATAAAGTAGAATTTTCTTTAGCTATACAATATGATGAAGAACAAAGAAATGCGATTCAAACTTTTTTTAACTCTTCCCTAATGATTTTAAATGGTGGACCCGGAACCGGTAAAACTACAACTGTAAAAGGAATTCTTGAAATATTAAAAGCATTAAATCCAGATGCGAATATTCAATTATGCGCACCTACAGGACGTGCCAGCAAGCGCCTTGGCCAACTTTCTAATTGCGATTCAAGAACCATCCATTCCCTACTTCAATGGAATCTAGAAGATAATTCCTTTGGAAAGAATGAAGAAGAACCTCTAGAAGTAGATTACTTGATTATTGATGAATTTAGTATGGTTGATACTCATTTATTTGCAGCCTTACTCAAAGCTCTACCCGATACGTGTCGTATTCTCATTATAGGTGATGAAGACCAGTTAGAAAGCGTAGGACCTGGAAAAGTATTAGAAGATTTAATTCAATCCAATGTATGTCCCATTATTCATTTAAGGAAAATATTTCGACAAGCCAATGGTTCAGGAATTGTTACTCTTGCGAAAAACATTCGCGAAGAAAAAGAATGCATCTATGAAGATGGTGTCACATTTTTAGAAAGATCCAGTCCTAAAATCATTGATACCCTTATTCAATTGATGAAGGATATGGATTTAAGTGATATGCAGATACTAGCACCTATGTATAAAGGGGTCAGCGGAATTCATGCGATCAACCATGAAATGCAAGCTTTATTTAACCCAAAATCAAAACATAAAAATCAAATCACGATTGGAACTACAATCTTTCGCGAAAACGATAAAGTCATGTTATTGAAGAATCTACCTGATGAAGATGTTTATAATGGAGATATCGGAACAATCGTTGATATTGATCCCAAACAAAATGTGATCTCTGTCGATTTCTTTACAACCATTGTTGATTTCACATCCGACTTTCTATATTACCTAAGTCACGCATGGTGCATTTCCGTTCATAAAGCACAAGGTAATGAATATCAGAATGTATTTGTGATATGTGATCAAAACTCTAAGTATATGCTTGAAAAAAGATTACTCTACACAGCTGTTTCTCGTGCTAAAAAACAATTATATATTTTAGGTGATAAAGATTTATTTGAAGAAAGAGTCAAATTGAAACAAGCGCGTATACGACAAACAACACTAAAAGAAAAGATTGAAGCTTACCAAAAGTAGACTTCAATCTTTTTTATATATTTCATCAACTTCATCACTTAAAATATATCCACACTCACTCATCGCCTGCAAAACAGAATATTGTTTCTTCTTCGCCTGATCATAATGATTAAATAATTCATAATTACTAGGCGATTGTGGAATACCAGCAAGTAGAGTACATTGTTCTATACTTAATTGATCGGGTTCTATTTGAAAATAGCCCATACTCGCTTCATATATACCCGTAAAATTATTTCCATAATTAATTACATTAACATATAAAGTAAGAATTTCATCTTTTGTATAGTGTTTCTCCAAATATTTCGCAACATAAAATTCTGTCGCCTTCCAATCCAAACCCGATTCAAATTTCGAATACAAATTCTTTGCGAGCTGCTGTGTAATCGTAGAACCACCACTACGAAGTAAATTTGAATCAAATTGACTTGCTAGAGCGCGAACTAGACCAATATAGTCAATGCCACCATGAGAATAAAAGCGACGATCCTCAATCGCAACAGTCGCATGAAGTAGATTTTCAGGCAATTGTTCATAATTAACAAAATGCTCATTTGATTCCACTTGCTGTACTAAAGTTTCAACAGCTGTTTCTTGTGTTAATTCCTTATAAGAAAAATAACCTTTACCAAAAAACAGACCAACTCCACCAATCAAAACAACAAGAATAAGAATCAACAAACATTGAAAGAATTTCTTCATCTATTCTCCTTTTTTTACAATATGATCTGCATCCTTAAAAATCGAATAGGCTGCGATTTGACCACGAACACGAGAAAGTGGATAAACATTGGTATGAGGACCAATCAGTGTTCCCGGACACAACACGCTGTTACATCCGACCTCAACATAATCACCCATAAAAGCACCGATTTTTCTTAATCCGGTTTCAAATTCTTCAACCACTTGATAATTTTCATCTTTTCTTCTAAGTGTAATATTATCTCTTGCACTTTTTAAATTTGAAGTGATACCTCCAGCACCTAAATGAGAATGATAGCCTAAAATACTATCTCCAACATAATTATAATGCGGTGTTTCTACATGATCCATCAAGATTACATTCTTTAATTCTACACTATTACCTACAACACAATCAGCGCCAACTAAAGCACTTCCTCTTATAAAAGCACAATGGCGCACTTGAGTATTAGGACCAATAATGCATGGAGCACCAAGGTATGCACTTTCGAAAACATCGGCTGTCTTATGTACCCAAACATGTTCTTTGATTTCCACATAATCCGAATCAAGACTTTTGCCTAATTCTAGAATAAAATCTTTAATACCCGATAATGCTTGCCAAGGATATTCAAATTGAGATAAATAATCAGCTGCAAGCGTATGCTTTAAATCATATAATTCTTTCGTTTTAAACATAAAAATCTCCTTACCATTCACTTCTAAATTTAAATTCGACATCAATCTGATCTTGATTCAAATATAAAATCGCATAAGAAACATCACGTCCATCTCTTGAATGGGCAAGCGATCCTGGATTGAGTTCTAATATGCCATCAACAATTTCTTTTCTAGCTACATGTGTATGTCCATAACACACAATATCACATCCAAGCTCATATGCTCTTCTTGCCATTTGCTCTCCTCTTTGAAAATAAGAAAATCGATGTGAATGTGTCACATATATTTTATGCTTTCCACATGGGATAATTCTTTCATTTTCAAAATCACCAAAATAGTCATTGTTTCCGCGGACCATGATATAGCCAGGATAATCCAGTGGATCCCCCTCTAAATCACCACAATGTATAAACAAATCAGCATCTTTATTTTTATTTTGAATCTCATAAAGTAATTCGTTTCTTCCATGAGAATCCGAAACCACAACAATTTTCATAAGTAGCCCTTTCTATTTCATATCACTTGAAAGGCTTATCTGCTCCATACATTTATTTGTATCATGCATTTTTTTCGCATTCACCTTTCCTACATAACGAAGCGTAAAAGGCAAGTACCAATGCGTCGTTTCTTTATATCCATTTACTGGATAGCGAATCACAAATCCATAACGATATGCATTTTCTTCAAGCCATTCTATTCTTTGTTTCATCTCTTCAGTAAGACTCTCATTTAATATTGTATAATCAAAATCTTCATTCACATTTTCTTGCGCCAACAAAAGCTGAATCCATTCATCATTTCCAGATAAAGTAATCGTATACCCAAGTTGTTGCTCATTCATCCCAGCACTCAACATATAACGATCCACATATTCACTATTTTCACTCGCGCTTACATAAGCTTGAAGTAAATCTTCATAACTCAAATATCCGCTCGTAATATCCATAGTATCCAAATCATTCGCAACAGAACTATAGGAATCAAATAAATTTTGTAGATCTTCCACCATACAAGATTGAATCATATATCCATTAAATTCAACAAGATTACTTGGCGTATATTTATAAACTGTACGCTCCTGACTTAAAACTAATGTAGATACAGTCGGATTGGATACAAGTGATAATTCCGTATGAACTGATAGTTCTGTTTCATAAAATGTTGTCAAGTCTAAATACGAATAATACGTCAATAAATCCTTTAAAGAATCAAGTGAAAAATATTTTCGAAAACGATTCACAAAATGGATAATATAACTATTATCTGTATCTTGAATTTCTTTTGCCTCTTTATAATACAACGTGTTCTTTAATTCAAATCCATCCTCTTGAATAAAATCCATAAAATCTTCTGGCTTTAGATGTTGATTAATTAAATAATTGATATCGTTATTATCCAAATATTCTAGAATAATATCTCGATTACTATCATCCGCATATTCATATCTTGCCAAAGGATCATAGCTTTGATTCATATAAACATAACATCCCACTCCAATACATAAACATAAAAGAATAAGAATGATTCTTGTGATAAATTCTTTTTTCGTGATCAAAAGTATACACCTCTTGAGATAAATTATACTAAACTAGCTCTCTTCATGCAAACGAGCATAGACACGTTTTGCCACATCTTCATTTAAAACTTCCTGTAACTGCTCAATACTTGCATTTCGAATTTGTTTCATACTTTTAAAATGCTTCAACAAAGCCTTCTTTCTTGCAGGGCCAATTCCTTCAATTGTATCTAAAATCGATTTTGTCATTGATTGATCTCTTAATTTACGATGATACGATATCGCAAAGCGATGTACTTCATCTTGCATTCTTGTTAACAAGAAGAACAACCCCGACTTTGCATCTAAACTAAATTCCTCAAGCTTATCATTCATTAAAGCTCTTGTATTATGATGATCATCCTTTACTAATCCTGCAATAGTTACATCCACTTGTAATAGATCTAAAATTTCTTTAGCGGCCATAATCTGTAAAGCTCCACCATCCACAATTAATAAATCTGGCATTGGTTTACGTTCTTTTAATAAGCGAAAATAACGACGATAAATAACTTCCTTCATACTATCCATATCGCTTCGATACCCATCTAATTTATAGTGACGATACTCATTTTTGTCTGGCAATCCATCTTTAAACACAACCAATCCACTCACATTAAATGTTCCTTGAATATGAGAATTATCAAACATTTCAACCGTATGAATTTTTTTACCAAATAATTTTGATAATTCATCATTCGCATTTTTTAATTCCTGATCTTTACGATAAATCAACTGAAATTTTTGTTCATGCGCTTCCTTGGCATTTTTATAAACCATATCCACCAATTTCTTTTTTTCACCACGAATCGGAATATGTACATTCGTTTCTAAACTCTCTTTTAAAACATCTACACTCGTTCCATCAGGCACTAAAATTTCTTTAGGTAATACATTATTTTCATAATATTGCATTATAAAAGAAGTGAAAGCATCCATCTCATCTTCGTACAGTGGAACAATGGACATATTTCTTTCTAATAATTTTCCTTGTCGTATAAAAAAGCCTTGAAAAGAAATATACCCTTTATCGACATAATAACCAAACACATCTCGATTACCTTGATCTTTAAAATCAATTGTTTGCTTCTCAACCACATGATCAATAGCTAAAATCGTATCATGGATTTCTTTCGCCTTCTCAAATTGCAAGTTCTTACTAGCATTCATCATTTT
>CAVGPK010000084.1:0-7655 GCA_963631155.1 bacterium
ACCAACAACTACAGACAAAGATATAAATGCTTTAAAAGAATTTCAATTTCATCGTTGTTTTATTGGTTACACTGGAATTGATCTCAATAAAGATTATTCCTATATTGCCAAAGTTGAAACTAGAGAATTAAAAAACATTGCGATTGAAAATTCAAAGCACTCCTATTTACTCATTGATTCCAATAAATTAGGTGTTAATGGCTTTTGTAGATTCAAACCCTTAGAAACCTTTGATGCCATCTACTGTAATCAAACTGAAACAGCAGAGGATTTACTACTAAATAATAAAATGGTCTTACAAATAAAGAAATTTATAGAATTAAAAGGAAGTGCACTATGGACACAAGAGATCTGAGATGTTTTAGATTAGTATATAAAGAAGGCAGTATTAATAAAGCGGCCAGTCAACTTTTTATTACGCCACAAGGACTCAGTCGAATCATTCGAAAATTAGAAGATGAATTTCAGACGAGTCTATTTATAAGAACAACGAGTGGAACGATTCCAACAAAGAGTTAAGATTATTTATATACACATTCTCAGGATTTACTTTTCCAAATGGAAAATATAAAAAGAGAAATGATTCAAATCAACAATCGTCCAAACACTTTGCATGTTGGCTTTGCGTGCGGAACGTTACAGGTTCTTCATCTTGAACAATTATTTGATTCAAACTTTCAAGTACAATGGGAAGAAATAGAAAATGATGAAGTGAGTGAAAAGATAATGAATCACACTCTAGATATTGGTTTTATTATTGGAACGAATTCTCATGCAGAGCTTGTTTCTACAGAGGTTTATAAAGGAAAAATGAATGCACTCGTTTATGAGGGGCATCCATTTTAAAACAAACAGCTTCTTCATATTGAGGATTTAAAGGAGCAACCTCTCATCACTTTAAATGAGAAGTATTTTACCTATCACAGTTTAATTCAAAGATGTAGTGATTTTGGATTTATACCAAATATCCTTATGAGCACGATGGAAAGTCAATTGATTTATCGTTTATGTGCTCAAAAGTTAGGGATTGGTATAGATGCTGATATCCATAAAAGTAAAGATATTCTTAGTGGAATTCATAAAATTGAAATTGAAGATGCGATTCCATGGAAGATTTCATTGGTTTATCATAAGAATTTTGGTAATAAAGAAATCATTCGGTCGTTTAAACAAAATGTTAAAAGGGCATGTCCAATCTATTGATAGTTGGGCCTGCTTTTTTATGTTAAGTTTTAAAAGGACGAAGGAGACTTAGCATATGGAAAAATATTTTAAAGATTTAGAAGATTTTATTGGTACACATTTTATTTATACCTACGAAAATGGTTGGGAATATGAATGGTATGCCAAAAATGATCACACGGTTGATTATCGAATTCATGGTGGTATGGTTGCCGGAAGATGGGTGACAGATCAAGAAGCAGAAATTGTAAAATTAGCAGATGGTGTATTTAAAATCACTTGGACAGAACCTACAGGTACAGATGTAGCCCTTGATTTTATGCCAAACGAAAAAAAACTTCATGGCGTTATTTTCTTTCCTAAATGGGTTCATGAACATCCAGAAATTACAGTTTGTTATCAAAATGAACACATTGAAAAGATGATAGAAGCTAGAGAAAAATATGAAACTTATCCAAAATATATTGTTCCTGAATTTGCCAATATTACCTATATAGGAAATGCGGGCATTGACAATGAAGATGTCATTAGTGAAGCCCCTTATCCAGGTATGACCGATGATATTCGTGCTGGTAAGTATTTTGATAAAAACTACAAAAAGATAAAATAAGGCCTGACATATACATCAGGCCTTATTATTTTGCTTTATCCAAAATTTTTAAGTAATTTAGAAATTTCTGCTTCGTAAGATGTATTTTTTAAATTTTGTAAAGCTCCGTTCAAATATGCATTCGCATTCTCATATTCATTCAAATAACTATATTGAAGACCAATCATATACTGCATAGTACCAATTGGATATTTATCTTCTTCCTTAATAGAAGAACTTCCATCCCACATGCTTTCCAGCATCTTTTTACACTCTGCAATATATTTTGATTCCTTCTTTAATAAAATGCTATCTTGAATTTCCATATTTTGATACGATCTCTCATCTACACAATTCTTACTCAAAGCTAACATTTCTTCCGCTTTCTTTTTATTTCTCTTTTCCAAATAATAATAGAAACCACGAGTAGATACACTAGCCAATTGTTTTGGAGCTAAATTCAAGCTTTTTAAGTAATCAAACTGCGAACCAATCTTCTTATCATCTTCTTGGGCTAAATAACCATTTAAACGCATAAATTCACGATTAAATAAAGGATATGATTTTATACAAAGCTTAGAATCTAAAGTCTCATACAATGTATTAAAATCTTTATGATCCAATGCTCTAATCATTTTATTCAGCAATTGTTTACGAATCCATATTGGTAAAAAAATCAATACAACCGTCACAATCACAACAATTAAAATAATTACATTCTTATCCATACTCACACATCCTTTTACTTACAAATATATTCTTTAATAAATTCAGAAACTCCATTTTCATCATTACTACCACAAACAAAGGTCGCCATTTGTTTGATATCATCATCGGCATTAGCCATACACACAGAATAGTCTACAACATTAAACATGCTCGTGTCATTATAATTATCTCCAAAAACTACAACTTCATTTCGATTCAAATGACATAAATTCATTAATTGTTCTAAAGCTTTCCCTTTTGAAGCCTCTTTATTCACAATCACAAATGCATTGCCTTCTGCCCTTTCACACCAAGCATGTTTACACGTCTGATTTACTTCTCTTTGAAATTTTTCAAGTAAAGAAAGATTTGAATCAATACACATCATCTTATTAATCTTATTTTGAGCAATATCTTCAATCTTTGCATGATCCACAATCGGTAAAACGCCTTCAAAGCGATTACGGAATGGTCGAATCAGTTCTATTTTTCCCATTGTATAAATACAATCATACGCATTCGCATGACATTCAAATCCATATTCTTGAATCAAAGATAATATAGAAACCACCTCATCTTTAGGTATTGAATATTCTTGAATGCATTCATTTTCTTTAAAAATTTCTGCACCGTTATTTGTTATATAAGGCATATCTATATGTAATTCTTCAATAAAATTTTTAACTAAAACCATGCTTCGACCACTCGCAATCGTAAACTTAAAATTTTGATTGAAAAGAACATCTTTGATTTTAGAATCCAATACTTTATGACTATCCAATAACGTACCATCTAGATCCGCTACAACAAGCTTAATATCCGATTTTCTCAACATACTCTTCTATATGTTTGGCATCTAATTTGTAGTAATCCAATAAATCCTTTGGTTTACCACTTCTTCCAAATACATCCTGCATTCCCATCATATATTGTTTACAAGGTAATCCTAATGGAGCTAACACTTCGGATACAGCACTTCCAAGTCCTCCATACACATTATGTTCTTCTACCGTAATAATGACATCATGTGCTTTGGCTGTTTGAATGATTAAATCCTTATCAATCGGCTTAATACATGGCATATCAATGACAGTTACATCTTTATTTACCTTTAAACTTTCCTGTACCATCAATCCAGATGCGATAATAGCCACTTTGTTTCCTGTCTTCAATACTTTTCCCTTGCCAAGCTCAAACTTGTAATTTTCATCATATACATCCTCTACTCCAAGTCTTCCTAGTCTTACATAGCAAGGTCCATCAATGGAATAAACTGCTTTTATGATCTCTTCTGTCTGTTTTGCATCGCACGGCTGGAACACTTTCATATTTGGGATAGATCTCATAAGTGCTAAATCTTCAATACATTGATGACTGGCTCCATCTTCTCCTACACTAATTCCTGCATGAGTGGCACAGACTTTGACATTAAGATTTGGATAACAGATACTATTGCGAATTTGTTCAAAGGCTCTTCCGGCCGCAAACATCGCAAAACTTGATGCATAAACAACCTTATTACTTGCGGCCATACCTGCTGCCACAGCCATCATATTTCCTTCGGCAATACCCATATTAAAATGATGTTCTGGCCTTGCCTTCTTAGCATCAATCGTCTTGGTTGATTTTGTTAGATCAGCATCCAATACAAAGATATCATCATGTTCTACGATTAATTTAGCCAATGCCTTGCCATACGCTTCTCTTGTTGCAGTTGCCATTATTCCATACCTCCTAGTTCTTTCATAGCCTGTTCATATTGTTCCTTGTTCGGAGCCGATCCATGCCATGCATAATTGTTTTCCATAAAAGAAACTCCCTTACCTTTAATGGTATGGGCAATAATTAAGGTAGGCTTATTTTCTACATGACTTTTAAAAGCATCTCTTAAACTGTCAAAATCATGTCCATCACATTCGACAACATTCCATCCAAAGGATTCAAATTTAGATTTAAAAGGTTCTGGACCAATCACATCCTTGATATCTCCATCAATCTGTAAATGATTATAGTCAAGAATAGCCGTTAAATTATCGAGTTGGTAATGTGCCGCACACATACTCGCTTCCCACACTTGACCCTCTTCACATTCACCATCACCAAGTAATACATAAATATGATGTCCATTCTTATCTACTTTATTAGAGATAGCCATACCTACAGCACAAGAGATTCCTTGACCTAATGATCCTGTTGACATATCCACTCCGGCTACATAATTCATATTTGGATGACCTTGAAGGTGTGAAGAAATATTTCTAAATGAAGTTAATTCTTCATCCAATAATCCTTTTTCCTTTAAAGTCGCATATAGAACCGGAGAGGCATGACCTTTACTTAATACAAAACGATCTCGATTCAATGTGTTTACATTCTCTTTATTGATATCCATCTGTTCAAAATAGAGTTCTGTCAATATATCTGCTGCACTCAAACTTCCTCCTGGATGTCCAGATTGTGCTGAATAGACTTCTGTAACAATTCCTTGACGGATACGATTGGCGTGTAATTCTAATATTTTATTTTCCATCTTTTTCCCTTCTTTCTTTCAAAATATGTACTGTTGCGCTTGCTCCAATTCGACTAGCGCCTGCTTGAATAAAATCTTCACACTCTTTCCAAGAATGAATACCTCCAGCTGCTTTTATCTTCACGCTATCTTGTACACATTCTTTCATGAGTCTTACATCTTCTAAAGTCGCTCCTCCCGTGCCAAATCCTGTACTTGTTTTTATATAATCTGGTCCTATGTCTTTAGCGATATAACATATTTGTTTAATAATTTCTCGATCTAAATAACAATTTTCAAAGATAACTTTAATGCAACAATGAGAAGAGTGACAAATTTCTGTCAAAATATACATTTCTTTTCGAATTTGGTTCCAATCCTTCATCAAAGCTGCACCAATATCAATCACATAATCAATTTCATCTGCTCCATTCATCAGTGCCAATCGACATGCAGAGGCTTTAATTTCAATACCTGTTGCACCTAAAGGAAATCCAATAACTGTACATACTTTTACATCACTATCTTTTAGTTTTTCTTTACAATAAGAAATCCATTTGGGATTCACACACACACTTGCGACATCTAACTGTATAGCCTCTTCACACAAAATATCCATTTCTTTCTGTGTAGCAAAGGCTTTTAGTTGTGTATGATCAAAATATTTATTCACTTTCATATAATTCCTATTTAAAAAAGATGATTTCAAACGAAATCATCTCAATCCGTAATACTTTAACATTTCCACGATTTTTTCGTCATCATCCTTCGACAATTCTTCAACCGGCATACGTGCAGGACCTACTTCAGCAATGCCAGCAAGCTCTACAGAACGTTTCATTGCACTAGGTACTGTTCCTAGTTTTAGCACACCACGAAGAACATCGATATCTTTTTGTAGTTTTTCAGCTTCTTCTTTCTTTCCTTCACGCAAAGCTTTATCAAGACCAACCAATGTATCTACAATCACATTACTTGTTCCTGCAACAGCTGCTGTTGCACCCAATTCATATGCATAAGAAATTTTTGAATCACTACCAATTAATAATTCAAAATCTTTATTTTTTGCGATATTTGCATAGGCTTGGATTCTTTCCAATTCCCCACTACTATCCTTAATGGCTTTAATATTTGGAATATCTGCCAATTTATCGACTAATTCAGGACTTAAAGGACAACCTGTAGCTTTTGGAATATTATAAAGAATGATTGGAATATTAACACTATCAGCAATTGCCTTATAGTGAGCATATAAATTTGCATCTGTCGGTTTTAAGAAATAAGGAGTAATGACACTAAGAGCATCTGCTCCTAATTCTTCCATTTTTTTAGATAGACGAATTGTTTCTCTTGTTGAGCAACATCCTGTTCCAACAAACACTGGAACTCTTTTATCTACAATTTCAATAACTTTTTTTGCAAGCTCAATTTTTTCTTGCTCATCAATCACATGGAATTCTCCGTTGCTTCCTAAAATAAAAATTCCTTTTACGCCATGATCAATTAAGTGGTTAATTAATTTTTCTGTAGCTTCATAGTTAATAGATTCCTCAGCATCCCTTTTAAAAGGGGTAACGATAGGTGTAATAATACCTTCAAACATAGTTGACTTCTCCTTTATTTTTTAAATATCGAATAGTCTTTGTTGTCATATGGAGTTGTCTGAAAAAATAACTTGATGTTGTGTTCTTGGATAAAACGAATTCTCTCAATATCTTCTTTTGAGAAATATTCAGATAGTTTTTTTAACATGACCCTACTTGCGGGATAGGGTAATTGAATTTCTTCAACATAGAAACCTTGCGATACAGCTTGTTTAACAATATCTAGATTGGGGAAAATAACCATAACTTTTATGGGTGCATTTTCATTGACTTTCTCAATAAATTGTTCAACCGAATAAAAATTCACTTTCATTGTCTTCGGCAGACAAAGTTGCATCACGTTGGCAATAAATGGATCTTGCACATAATGTGGATCCACCACCCAAATCTGATCTGCATTCACAAATTGGTTCCAATTTAGTTGCACAGTTGCATGTAACAATCTTGAATCAATTCGAACAAGTTTTATATTTAATCCTTTCATGTCTCAATCACCTACCTGAACTTTGTTACTATGCTCTTTCATGGCATGTGAAATCAATAATAGAAGAATTTTACCTTGAAAACTTCCACGTATATCAATTTGAAAAACATCTTCAATCTTTTTCAATTTATAAATCAATGTATTCTTATGTAAAAACAAACTCTCCGCAGCTTGTGTTAAATTAAAATCACATTTCAATAAAGCTTCTGAAATTTCAATTAACTCTTCAAAATCAATTTCTTTCCCTTTTTCAATATAATAATTGTACACACTTTCAATATCTTTTACATCAATTTTAGATAAATAATATTCAGCAATATAATCATCAAAAAATACCGGATGATTTTTCTTCACCTGACAATTATTTTTTAACCATAAACAATGGTGGTAACTTGACACATACTGTTTCAATTTATGTTGAATGGATCCTACAAAATAATCCACATCATTGAAGTCCCATTCAACAAGTTGTTCGATATAATGAGAAATATAGGCTCTTATTTCTTCTTTATCCGAATATTTATTCGGAATATCTTTATATATCAATAAACATCTCTCATTTAATAAAGAATATATAAT
>CAVGPK010000085.1:0-7524 GCA_963631155.1 bacterium
AAATAAGGTGTCCCATATTTTGAAGTCACATTAAATAATTTTTCATATTGCTTATATTCCATATTCGAATGTAAATAGACTCCAATAATTGGGAAAATAAAACCTCTCTTTAATTGATCTCCTTTTTCGAATATTTCCATTAAACAATCTTGAATTAAATCCATCGCTTCCTGACATTGATCATAAGTAAAATCTTGTTCTATATCACCAACATAGCACTTAACATTTTTAAATTGTTCAGGAACTCTGAGATCTAAAGTAATTTGAGAAAACGGTGCTTGCGTTCCCCAACGTGATGGAATATTAACTCCATATACAAAGCTTTCTAGACAATCATATACTTGTTTACGAGACAAATTTTCTTTTAATACATACGGAGATAAAAATGTATCGAAATGACACAAAGACTGAGCTGATGCCCATTCATTTTGCATAATACCTAAAAAATTTACAATCTGATTACATAATGTAGATAAATGTTTTGCAGGCAAACTTGCCACAGAACCATTTACACTTACGATACCCTCTTTAATGATACTCAACAAAGACCATCCTGCATTTGATCCAGTCAACATATCCAAGTTGTGAATATACATATCCCCATTTTTATGTGCATTGGTGATTTCAGAATCATAAATCTCGCTTAACCAATAATTCGATGTTATCTTCCCAGAATTTGATAAAATTAATCCTCCAACACTGAATGTTGACATTGAATTTTCATCTTCTTCATCAGAATCATTTGATAGATAAGAATTCATTAAATTCATGTAATCATTTGCACTATTTTGAATTTGTCGTACATTTTCTCTTTGTTTACGATATAAAATATAAGCTTTCGCAACCACATAATAACCCGACTCGGACAATGTTTTTTCTACACTATCTTGTATAGTTTCTACAGAAACAATATCTTTTACAATCTTATTTTGAAAATCTGCCGTGGCTCGCAATACTAACATTTCAATAATCGAATTATCTTTTTTTAAGTGAAGAGAATCAAATGCTTTAGAAATAGCAGATGCAATTTTTTTAGTATCAAAATCAACTACTGAACCATCTCTTTTTTCAACCTTAATCATGTTCAACGCCCCTTAACTCAACCAAGTCTATTTTTTTTCTTAAAATTTGATAGTATTCAAACATCATTTCTTTTGACGGATCAAACTTATAGTTTTGTAAAGGATAGCTATAAGGAACCATCACGATTTTTTTAACACCAACTAAAAAGTCAGCAAGCTCATTGATGGATTCATAATCAATTTCATCTTTATGTATACGTAAAAAAACATCATAATCAATCAAATTCTCTTTCAATACATTAATAGACTCTTTGACACTCGATAAATCTATATCCTGAACCCCACAACTAAGTGAATATTTTGAAGGACAATTTTTTATATCTAAAGAAATATAATCAATTAAATGTTCGTATATTGCTTTTTTTAAATGATTAACAAACATTCCATTCGTATGTATCTTTACTTCATAATTAAGTTTTTTTAAATAAGACAAAAAAGGAAATATGTTTTCATTCATTAAAGGCTCTCCACCAGAAATATAAACTCCATCAAGCTTTTTACAATTAGCTTCTAAATATTTTGTCAGATAGTCTTTTCCAACAGGATATGTATCTGCTTTTAAATAAACTAAATCCGGATTGGTACAATGAGGACATTTAAAATTACATCCAGATGTATATAAGCAACAAGCCAAATGGTTATCATATTCCGTTAAAGATAATGGTTTAAATTCATAAAATTGTAAATCAAGTTGTTCTAAATCTGCATAAGTCCGTGCATGATTTGACATTGTTTGATAAAATTTTGAAAAAACCTCAATTTCATTCTGTGATAAATCTTGCGTGATATGATGCCACCAATTCCATCTTATTCCGTATATCTCAGCAATATTTTCTTTCGCCAATGCTGTTGTATATAATTCCTTTGCCCTCTTATCTTTTAGATTAGGCATAATGGTAATATACCCTAAAGCACTCAATTTTTGTACATTTTTCGTTACCGTACCTTTATCATATCCACCAATATGAGCAATTTCTTGCAAAGAAATACCTTCATTCTCATAAATCTGTATTAGAATCGGCAATTGTGCATAAGTTAATTTTAAATTTTGTAGCATCTTATCATAATATTTTTGCGTACTCCGATATAAGATGCTTGAATCCATTAATAAATCATTCTGCTTTTCCATGGTCCTATTATAAACTACAAAGCAAAAGAAAAAAAGGACCGAAGTCCTTATTGTGGTTTAGCATCAAAATGTTCATCACGAACAACTACGTCGTGAGCTCCACCTTCAACGATACTTGTACTTGATACCAATGTAACTTTGGCATTCTTTTGAAGTTCTGGAATTGTTAAACATCCACAGTTACACATAGTATGACTGATTTTTGAAATTGAAAGACCAACATTATCACGTAAGCTTCCTGCATATGGAACATAAGAATCTACGCCTTCTACAAATGACATTTTTGCATCGCCACCAACATCATATCTTTGCCAGTTTCTAGCACGGGCACTTCCTTCACCCCAATACTCTTTCATATAATTTCCATTTACGCTTACAATTTTATTTGGAGCTTCTTTAAAACGAGCAAAATAACGTCCCAGCATAACAAAATCTGCACCAAAGGCTAAGGCTAAAGTTATATGATAATCATGAACAATACCACCATCTGAACAAATTGGAATATATACTCCCGTTTCTTCAAAATAAGCATCACGAGCACGAGCTACATCAATTGTGGCAGTAGCTTGTCCGCGTCCAATACCTTTTTGCTCACGAGTAATACATATAGAACCTCCACCGATACCAATTTTAATGAAATCAGCACCTGCTTCAGCTAAAAATCTAAATCCGTCACCATCAACAACATTACCTGCACCAACCTTTACAGTATCTCCATAATGTTCACGAATCCAGGCGATTGTTTGTGCTTGCCACGCTGAATATCCTTCACTTGAATCAATGCATAAAACATCAACACCAGCTTCTACTAAAGCAGGAACTCGAGTTGCATAATCACGCGTATTAATACCCGCACCAACAATATAGCGCTTTTTATCATCCAATAATTCGTTTGGATTGTCCTTATGAGATTCGTAATCCTTTCTAAATACAAAGGCTTTGAGATGTTTATCTTTATCTACAATAGGCAATTGATTTAATTTATGTTCCCAAATCAAATCATTTGCTTGTGACAAAGTAATGTCTTCATCTCCAACAATCAATTTATCAAATGGAGTCATAAATTCTTTTACTTTGATTGAATGATCCATACGACTTTCACGATAGTCACGACTTGTAACAATACCAACCAAAATACCATCTTCTTTACCATTATCTGTAACAGCCATTGTTGAGTGTCCCGTTTTTGTTCTTAATTTAATTACATCTTCCAAAGTTGCTTCAGGACTAATATTCGAATCACTTCCTACAAAACCAGCTTTTGTAGATTTTACCTTACGAACCATGGCAGCTTGAGACTCAATAGTTTGACTTCCAAAAATGAAACTAACTCCACCTTCTCGAGCCAAAGCACAAGCCATCTCTTCACCACTGACTGCTTGCATAACCGCACTTACCATTGGAATATTTAAAGACAAAGCAGGATCATCACCCTTTTTAAACTTTACCAATGGTGTTTTTAAACTCACCTTGTCTGGTGTACAATTTTCATCTGTATATCCAGGTACCAATAAGTATTCACTAAATGTTCTTGATGGTTCTTCAAAAAATTTTGCCATTTTAAATTTTCTCCTTCTCGATTGAATCTATTATAAGAGCTGATTAGTCATGCGTCAACCCAAATTCACATACCACAACACTATATGCACAAATATGTATATTCTTTGTAAATTCGCAATTAGAATGACCATTATCAAATAAAACTTTTACATCTGAATCCAAATAATACTCATACGATACATTTGTAGGATTAAAGAAAACAACACAATGATCTTCATCCTTCTTACATTCATAAACCAAAACTTGATCATAAATAGAATTGAATTGTACGCCTCTTTCAATCTGCTCAACAGTAGACAAACGGAAACATTTATGATTCTTGCGGATTTGAATTAAGGATTTGGTATCTTTAACAATTTCAATATGTAAGTTTCTTCGATCATAATCCACACGATTATAATTATCTGAACGATTATATGTGTTGTCTAGATTCTGTTTCGTACGACCAAATTCTTGACCACAATGAAGAAAAGGAACACCTTGAGATAATAGTACAAATGCATTTGCCATAACTTGTCTTTTTTCACGAACTACATTACTTTCGCCATGACAGCAAGAACGATTTTTATCCCATAAAGTATAATTATCGTGACATTCAATATAATTTATCACTTTACATGGAGAATCAAAACGATTATCTAAACAACTTGCTCCAAGACAACATTGCGTCTCATAAAATAAATCTTCTTGTCCACTCGAAAAGCCTCGCCTAAATAATTCTGAATTCGAACCACGAATTGTTTCGCGAAAACGATCAGAAAAATGACCAACAGCAGGCATCTTTGCTTGATTTTGGCTTGTTGCCCTTAAATCTTCAGCAACAAAACTAGGCATATTCCAACCTTCTCCATAAATCATAAAATCTGGCTTTAGTTTTTTACATTCTTGTGCAATTTCATTCATAAAATTTAAATCCAAAACACCCATTAAATCAAATCGAAATCCATCCACATCGAACATTTCAATAATCTTTTTACAAGTGTTAGAAAAATATTTACGTGCCATATAAGGTTGAGTATCAATGTCATTTCCGCAAAAACTTCCATTTGAATACTCTCCTTCTCGATTCATTAAAAAGTAATAGTCAGGGACAAGATTTTCTAGAGCAAATGTTTCTTTTTGATAAACATGATTAAAAACAAGATCTACATTGACTCTTAAACCCGACTCATGACATTTGGCAACGAGATTCGCAAATTCCTCCACTCTTAGCTTAGCATTTTTCGGATCAATTGAGTAAGATCCTTCCAAGCATCGATATTGTGTAGGATCATAGCCCCAGTTATAAAAAATATTAGGATAAACCTCATCGACTGAGCCAAAGTCAAATACAGGCATCAATTGTATATGAGTAATTCCCAAAGATTTAATATAAGAAAATCCAGTATTTTTTTCCTTTGTGATTTCATTTTCTTCAGTAAATCCAACAAATGTTTTTGGGTGCGTTACTCCAATACCATTTTGAGAAGTCATATCACGAATACTTGCTTCATATATAATCGCATCACATTCGCTCTCCATACTAGGTAACGCAACTCTTTTTGGCAAATTCAATTCAGTTTCATCAACTACAACACTATATTTTGAATTTGGACCACTATACATAGTATATGGATCTGTAATTTCTTTATATTCTCCATTGACACGTACAATATATTTATATTGTGCTTCATTCATATCTTTATATAATATTTTCACAAATAAGCCATTTTTTTGACGTTCCATACTTTCAACATATTTAATACCTTTTAAATAATAGACTAGATCTATGGAGTAAGCAGTAGGTGCCCATAGCTTAAATGTTGTATATTTTGTTTTATAATGAACACCTAAATCATCTCGAGTATATTGAAAATCTTCGGCAAATTGCTTTGTCTTTACGATATGCGAATATTTCGCAACACAAAATTTGCAGTGTTCATCATAAACTTGATATTCTTCTCCCACCTTCAAAGTTCCATTTAATGATAAAGAATAATGGGTATATCCATTATATAAATCACATTGAGATTGTATGGTTAATGGTATAATACAATCTTTTGAGTCTTTTAAATGAAAAATACGACTATTCCCTCCAAAAAAATTTTTAGACATATATACATTTAAAAGATTATAATCATCAAAATAAGCCTCATAGGGTTCTTTCATGCGCATGAAAAAATAACCTCCTTCTTGCTTTCTTATTTTATCATGATAAAGACTTTTTATAAAAAAAATGTTACACTGACATTGAGGTGAATCAAATGAATAATTATCGAATTGAACATGATTGTTTAGGAGAAATCAAAGTAGAAAGTGATAAATATTGGAAATCACAAACACAAAGAAGTTTAGAAAATTTTAAAATCGGACATGAAATTATGCCAAAATCTATCATTCATAGTTTTGCGATACTTAAAGAAGCATGCGCTAAAGCGAATTTATCATTTTCTAAAATCACAAAAGATCAATGTGATGCGATTTGTGAAATTTGTCAAAGAATAGAAAACAATGAATATTTAGAGCAATTCCCTTTACATGTCTGGCAAACGGGATCAGGAACTCAAACAAACATGAATGTAAACGAAGTTATTTCTATGTTAGGAAATGAGTATGTTGGAAAAGATATATTACATCCTAATGACACTGTAAATGCTTCACAAAGCTCAAATGATACTTTCCCTGCTGCTCTACATATAATGATTGCAACAAAAATACATAATGAACTTTTGCCTAAACTTGATGCAATGATCGAACAGTTAAAGCAATTGGAAAAAGAAAATGAAGGAATTATCAAAATTGGAAGGACACATTTACAAGATGCAACTCCATTGTACTTTTCTCAAGAATTGAGCGGATATCGTTCTATGATTGAGCATAGTAAACAACAAATTATAGACAGTCTAAAATATATATATGAATTGGCTTGTGGAGCTACTGCTGTCGGTACAGGAATTAATTGTCCTATAGGATATGATAAGGTTGTTACAGATCTTATTTCAGAAAAAACAAAAATCCCATTTGTGCCAGACTCAAATAAATTTCATGCGCTAACAAGTAAGGATGCAGCTGTATATACAAGCGGTGCATTAAAAGGACTTGCTTGTAACTGTATGAAGATCGCAAATGATGTTCGTTGGTTAGCTAGTGGCCCTAGAAGTGGAATTCATGAAATTGACATTCCTAGTAATGAACCAGGTTCAAGCATTATGCCCGGAAAGGTTAACCCTACACAATGTGAAGCATTGACAATGGTTGCTGTTCAAGTCATGGGAAATGATACAGCTATCGGAATCGCTGCTAGTCAAGGAAACTTTGAATTGAATGTTTTTATGCCATTAATCGCATATAACATTGATCAAAGCATTCAATTATTAACTGACAGTATCCATTCATTTACCATCCATTGTTTAAATGGATTAAAGGCAAATCAATCAAAAATGGAAGAAAATCTTAATAATTCTTTAATGTTAGTCACTTGTTTAAATCCAATAATCGGATATGAAAAAGCGGGACAAGCTAGTCAATATGCTTTTAAAAACAATCTATCTTTAAAAGAAGCCATTCTAAAATTGGGATATCTGACTAGTGAAGAATTCGATGAATATGTTCAACCTGAAAAAATGATTCAAAAATAAAAGAGATCTCTCATGAGATCTTTTTTTTTGGATCCCGAATTTACAATCTAAATGCAACAGAGTTCAAAAAAAAGAAAGTGACTCATAAAATCCAGTACAATGGTGTTTGCAAAGACAACACTGAAAGGAGATACTA
>CAVGPK010000086.1:0-7401 GCA_963631155.1 bacterium
CATCATAAAATATTCTTTGGATTGATATTTTTTAAATAATTTAAACATGTTTTTTTCCTTCCTTTAAGTTTTCGACCATCTGTTCTAGAACTCGATCAAAGACCGATAGATCTTCATTTGGAATATCTTTAATCAATAAAGATTCAGCAGCTTCAAAGAATTGTTTCTTCATTGGCTTGCATTTTTCTATAACTTCCTCTCGAATCTTTATCACGTTTTTTCTTTTATCACTTTTAGAAGCTTCCCTTTTAATTAAATTCCGCTTTTCTAATGTATCCAATATCCCAGATACCGTTGCTTTAGAGCGACGAATCGCATTTTCTATATCCTTTTGTGTGATATCTTTAGAATCATTTTCAATCAAATACGCTAACACCATCCATTGTGAAATATTATCTAAACGCATATCATCACTTGGCTTTGGCATAAGCATGTGCATTTCTTTGAAAAGTGTTCTTAATAGAACAAATCGTTTTTTATTCATTATTGCCTCCGTTTAGTTCGTTCGCGAACGAACTATTATGTATAGTATATATCGATTCAAAATAAAGTCAATAAAAAAAGAAGCTATTTAAGCTTCTTCATGAATCCAAATGTAATCTTTGTTTAGTTCTCCGTTAAATTCATTTGTTTTATATATAAATTCAATATAGTGTGTTTTGTTGTCTTCCCATTGTCTTGTGTTATACAAATTAACATTTACAATATTTAGTCCCGTTTTCTCTTTGACGTGCATTTTTGCTTTTTGTTCAAAATCTTCACCAAATCTCATTGCACCACTAGGGCATTTAAGATCCTCTTTGCAAACCAAGACTTGTCCTTTTTCGTTGTAAATTTTAACACAACATGAAAGTGAACAAAGTTGCTTTCTTTCTTTCATGTATGTGATTTTACGATCAACACTTTGAATCCATTCACGAATATCCTTTTGAACCAAACGTTCTGGGAAAGCTTTGGAGATATGTTTTTTCGCTTCCGTCGATATAGAATCAATGCTAGTTTGTAGTTGTTCTAAACGATCTGTCTTAGACTGTAACCATTCCTGAAATGCATCTTGTGCTTCTTGCACACGTAAATGACTTTCGCTTTCAAATTCCTGCTTAATTTCTTCCATTTCAGATTGTACTCTTTCAAATACCTTTTTACGTTTCAAAAGGGCAATAACAGTAAATGCGCAGTCAATCCCAAAACCTATTGTAAAGGCAGATAAAAAGTTTGTTAAAGCTCCAAAATAAATAGAATGGACTAAATCTTCAATGGCAGGATGAATGATGTAAACTACAACAATGGACATTATGCCAAATAAAGTAGAGTTCAATAAACAAACACGTCCGTTTATATTTAAGAAATGTTCACTATAATCCCACCAACGTGTCTTAAATAGCTTTTCCATCACCCAACTCGTTATATATTCTAAAGTACTTGTGATTATTACACCAAGTATAAATACAAGAACAGGATATTGTTTTACAAACAATAATGGATATAAAACAAGCAAGGCTCCCACTCCATAAATAGGGCAATATGGACCATATAAAAATCCGCGGTTAATAAATTTCTTTTTTGGTATGCCGCAATATAAATCTTCACAAACCCAGCCTAAAAAAGCATAAATCACGAAATAAGCATAAGCATACACAAATTCAATCATATTATCCATGCATTTGCTCCGATAATTTTGCGTTAGCAAGCATCAAACGAATACGATTTTCCTGATTCACCTTTGAAGCACTTGGATCATAGTCAATCGCAACAATATTGGCTTTTGGGTATTTATCTTTGATTTTTCTCACCATACCTTTGGCAACAATATGATTTGGCAAACATCCAAATGGTTGTGCACTAATCACATTTGTCACATCTGACTTTATAAGAGAAACCACTTCACTTGTAAGTAACCATCCTTCTCCCATTTTTACACCAGGATTAATGAATTCTTTTCCATTCTCAATTACTTCTGCAAAATCATCCGGTGCAATAAATGTACCATCTTTTATAACGGCATCTCTAAACGTTTTTTGCATACGCATAATAACATCTTTCACAATATTATAAATATAATGGCTCTTAGCATGCATATGATAATATTCATAATCAATGATTGAATTTTCTACACAATATAGGGCAAAATCCATAACTCCAGATAAAACAGGTTCAAAGCCTTCTTCAATCAAATAATCTTCTAAATGTTGATTACCTAACGGAGAATATTTCATATAAATTTCTCCTACAATACCAATTCGAATTTTCTTTTTACTTCGATCCTGTGGAATACTTTTAAACATTTCAAGCATTTTCTTGTAAATACGCCTAGATTGTTTATAGCTTCCTTTATCAAATAGTGGAATCAATTCATTGATAAATTGATCTACAGCTTTATCTGTGGCACCTTTTTCAAGCTCATATGGTTTCACTTGATTTTTCAACCACATCAAAGCATCTCCATATAATGCTCCATATAAAACTCTTAAAATCAAAGGTAGTGTAAATTGTACACTACTATCTTTTTCCAACCCCGATGCATTCGCAGAAAGACATGGAATATGTTCCCATCCTTCCATTGCTAAAGCTTTTCTTAATAAAGACAAATAATTACTTGCACGACACCCTCCTGCTGTTTGTGTAATCGCAAGAGCAACATGATCCATATCATACTTTCCACTTTTTAATGCATCTATCATTTGTCCAATAACTAATAAAGCAGGATAACACGTATCATTATGAACATGAGATAAGCCTTCTTCTCTTACTTGATCTCCCTCATTTTTTAGCACTTCAAGTTTATATCCACTTTTTGCGAATACAGGAGTCAACAATTGAAAATGAATGGGCAACATACCTGGAACTAAGATTGTATAATCTTTCTTCATTTCTTCAGAAAATAATGTATATTTTAAGCTCAATTTTTATTCCCCTTTCTCTTGTTCAATCGCTTCTTTTAGTGAACGTAATCGAATTTTAGCCGCTCCTAAATTATCAATTTCATCAATTTTAATTTGTGTATAAAATTTATTTCCATCACTTAAAATATCTTTGACTTCATCGCTTGTGATGGCATCAATTCCACAGCCAAAGCTTACCATTTGAACTAAATTCATATCTTTGTTTTCGTTCACATAATGGGCAGCTTGATAAAGTCTTGCATGATATGTCCATTGGTTTAGAACATTCACTTTATGATTTTCTTGTCTAGGAACACTTTCTTCGCTGACAACCACAAATCCTAATTGACTTAACAACTGATTCATTTGATGATTGATTAATGGATCCAAATGATAAGGTCTTCCACATAAGACAATAATTGGATAATTATTTTCACGTGCATACCTAACCGCTTTTACATGTTGATTCACAAGTTCTTCATGAAAATCACGATATTCATTCACGGCAGCATTATATGCAATTTCCAACTTTTTCTCATCAAAATGAATATTCACTTTATCAAAATGCATTTGGATGGCCTTAACAAAAGTTGGAACATGATCAAAGTTAATATAAGGATATACGATTTTGGTATCCTCAAAATCCATATTTCCCGCAATCACTTCTGGATAGTAGGCAACGAGTGGACAATTATAATGATTATCCGATTGTTTTTCATCCACATTATAAGTCATACATGGATAGAAAATAATATCTATTTTTTGATCAATCAAAGATTGAATGTGTCCATGTACAACCTTAGCAGGGAAACATGCTGTATCACTAGGTATACTTTGTTGTCCTAAATGATAAATCTCTTTTGTACTTGGCTTTGACCAAATAATTTCATAGCCTAAGCAATCAAAAAAGCGAGTCCAAAAAGGTAATAAATCATAATTATTTAAAACAAGTGGCATGCCGATTTTTTTATCATGTTTAAATTTTGCCTTTTGTTTTTCAAGCATATCCATTTTAACTTTATACAAATCCGGAAGCTCTTCTTGTTTCTTTTCGACCTTCATCATTTTTTCACATTTATTTCCAGCAACCAAACGAGTTCCATCATTAAATGTGTTAATGGTTAATGAGCAATGATTGTTACATCCTTGACAAGCCACAGATTGAGATTTGTGTGTGAAATTACACAATTGCTCATAATTTAAAATAGCGCTTTTTGTTCGATGCAACTTTTGAGCATATAAAGCAGCTCCATAAGCACCCATTAAAGGAGCAATACTTGGTCGAATAACTTCTAATCCTAATTCTTGTTCAAAGCATCTTAAAACAGAATCATTTTGGAATGTTCCACCTTGAACAACGATATTTTTACCGATATCATCTTTATTTTTTGCACGAATAACCTTATAGAGTGCATTCTTCACAACAGATTTACAAAGTCCTGCAGAAATATCTTCAATGCTGGCACCATTTTTTTGAGCTTGTTTAACTCCAGAATTCATAAAAACAGTACAACGTGTTCCTAAATCTACTGGATGTTTTGACTTAAGTCCTAGTTTTGCGAATTCTTTGGCATCGTAACCTAACGATTTTGCGAACGTTTCAATAAATGAACCACAACCACTTGAACACGCTTCATTTAATACGATGTCATCAATGTGTCCATCACGGATTTTAAAACACTTAATATCTTGACCACCAATATCAAGGATATAGTCTACATTGGGATTAAACGATTTTGCAGCCGTGTAATGAGCCATTGTTTCTACAATACCTCCATCTAAATGGAAAGCATGTCGCATCAATTCTTCCCCATATCCTGTCGCAAATGAGCCATAAATTTGAACGTTTGGATTTTCTTCATAAATTTTCTTTAAATCCTCTAACACGACATCTAAAGGATTCCCTTTATTGGATGTATAAGATTGGTACAAAATTTCATGGTTTTCGCTTAATAGGACAAGCTTTGTCGTTGTAGATCCTGAATCAATTCCTAAATAACTTTTTCCCGTATACGTTTTTAAGTCGGCAAACTTTGCATCATGAGATTTATGGCGTGTAATAAATTCTTGATAATCTTTTTCTGTTTCAAATAATGGTTTTGATTCTCCAAGTTTGGTAGGAGTATGAATCAACTTTTCTAAAATATCATGAAGTTGATCATACGTATATTCTGTTTGGGCACATAGAGCTGTTCCTAAAGCAACAAAATGAATGGCTGTATCTGGGCATTTTAATTGTGTATCCTCTAATTTCAATGTTTCTTTAAATCGATTTCTTAATCCAGTCAAGAAATAAAGAGGTCCACCTAAAAACAAAATATTTCCATCAATTTTTCTTCCTTGAGCTAAAGAGGTGATTGTTTGATCAACGACAGCTTGAAAAATACTTGCACATAAATCACATTTATCTACACCTTGATTAATTAAAGGTTGAATATCTGTTTTTGCGAATACACCGCAACGAGAAGCAATTGGATATAGTTTATGATAGTTTAAACTTGCTTCATTCATTTCTTCCAGGCTCATATTTAAAAGCGTAGCCATTTGGTCAATAAAAGCACCTGTACCTCCTGCACAAGTTGAATTCATTCTTTGTTCAATACTTCCTTGAAAGAATAAAATTTTTGCATCTTCTCCACCAAGTTCAATGGCACAATCTGTGTTTGGATATAATTGACTTACTCCTGTTGCACTTGCGAATACTTCTTGTACAAATGGAAGTTCTCCTTGTTCACATAAGCCTAAAGCTCCTGATCCACTAATAGCGAATTTAAATGGTTCTTTCGTATATTTCTTTAATTCTTCTATTTTCTCTAAAGCTTTTTGGCGTACTTGCGCTTTATGTCTTTCATAACTCTTATAACAAATATCATTATTTTCGTCTAAAACAACTGCTTTAATTGTTGTACTTCCAATATCAAATCCTATGCGATAGCCCATAATGACCTCCATTTTAATTAACAATACAATTATACTCAGAATTCAAAAAATTGCACTTTTTTAACCCAAAAAAATGACAACTTTCCTTTTTTGTTCACATTGTTGTAGAATATCTGAATCAAAAAAGTTATGATAATAGTAACTTAACATACATTTAACAGAGAGTTTCTTTCTCTATGTTAAAATCTTAGAGTAGAAAGTTGGTTTTTTATGAATAATAAACTTACAAAAATGGAATTCAAATGGATATGTTACGACATGGGAAATTCAGCCTTTATATTATTGGTTTCAACCATAGTTCCTATCTATTTTAATTCTTTATCTTCTTCAGCCGGTGTTGCTGAGAGCAGTTATTTAAGCTATTGGAGCTATGCAACAAGTATATCCACATTAATTGTTGCGATACTCGGTCCTATTCTAGGTACATTTGCCGATTATAAAGATCATAAAAAAAGAATATTCTTATGTTCAGCATTACTTGGTGCTTTAGCTTTAGCTTGTTTCTGGATTCCAAGTTCATGGATAGTTTTCTTAACTTTGTTTATTGTTGCTAAAGTTGCCTATTCTTTATCTTTGATTTTTTATGATAGTATGCTGACAGATATCACAACGGATGAAAGAATGGATTCTGTAAGTTCTAAAGGATACGCATGGGGATATATTGGTAGTGTTGTTCCATTTATTATTAGTTTAGTTTTCGTGCTTATGTATGAAAAAATTGGAATTACATTAAATATGGCCATGATTATTACGTTTATTTTAAATGCTATTTGGTGGATTGTACTTACTTTACCTTTGGCTTTTTCTTATAAACAAAAATATTTTATCCCAGAACAAAAACATCCTATAAAAGATACGTTTGTTCGTTTAGGCCAAACTCTTTCAAAGGCAAAGGAACAAAAGAAAATTTTCTTATTCTTATTATCCTTTTTCTTCTTTATTGATGGTGTTTACACAATTATTGATATGGCAACTGCCTACGGAACAAGTTTAGGGTTAGATACAACAGGATTATTACTTGCTTTATTACTAACTCAAATTGTAGCTTTCCCTGCGAGTTTGATATTTGCAATTTTATCAAAGAGTAAAGATACAGCTTCATTAATAAAAATTTCTATTATTGCCTATTTCTTTGTATCTCTCTTTGCAGTACAGCTCGATAAGCAATGGGAATTCTGGTTTTTAGCATTCTTTGTAGGATGTTTCCAAGGTGGTATCCAAGCTTTATCTAGGTCTTACTTTGCTAAAATCATTCCTGAAAATGCAAGTGGAGAATATTTTGGATTGTTTGATATTTGTGGTAAAGGTGCTAGTTTTTTGGGAACAATGTTAATTGGGGTTGTTACTCAGCTTACTGGCAAACAGAATTTGGGTGTTGGTGCCATCGCAATTATGTTTGTGATTGGATATATTTTATTTAATAAAGTTTCAAAAATGGATTAAAACACAAAAGCCCTTAGGGGCTTTTTTAAATGTCCCGAATTTACAATCTAAATGCAACAGAGTTCAAAAAAAAGAAAGTGACTCATAAAATCCAGTACAATGGTGTTTGCAAAGACAACACTGAAAGGAGATACTA
>CAVGPK010000087.1:0-3919 GCA_963631155.1 bacterium
CTCGGAATCTATCTATTTGGATTGCGGAACGACTTCTCTCGAATTATTTTCAAGAATTCATTACAAAAGAATCACAATCTTTACGAATTTTTGGAAAGTATTACAATATGTAAATCGAAACACAAAGTCAAAAATCATTTTATGTCCTGGTACTTTTAATCCTACTACACAAGCTGCTTTAAGTGAAATCACAATTGAATTTTTTAAAAATTATTCAATTGATAAAGCATTTATTTCATCTCTAGGAATAGATTATGAGTTCGGTGCATCCATTCCATCAATGAGTGATGCGCTTGTAAAAAATGAAATTTTAAATCATTCAATCAAAAAAATTCTTTTAGCTGATCATACTAAATTTAATAAAAAATATATGTCAAAAATATGTCCTTTACAAACATTTGATTCAATCATAACAGATTCAAATATATCAGATGAAATATTAAGTCAATATAAAGACTTTCCTATTTTAAAAGCAGATTCTCTTAAATGAGAACCTGCCTTTTTTTAAAATGCCTTCTTACCTTTTGTATATGTCATTTCAACTGAATAATCATCGTTTAAAACGACTAAATCTGCATCTTTACCAGTCTGAATACTTCCCTTACGATCTTCTACACCAATTAAAGTTGCAGGATTGATCGTACAAGCATTGATTGCACTTTGAAAGTCTATCATGGCCTTTTCAACAAGAATCTGTAATCCTTTATTTACATGTAAAGTAGACCCTGCTAGTCCTTTTGTTTCTGTTAAATGTGCACTACCATCTGGATACAATTCAATTTCATTTCCACCAAATAAAACCTTTGTTCCAACAGGTAAACCTTTTACCATTAATGAATCTGTGATCATCACACAATAATCTGGACCTTTAGCTTTAAAATAATCATTCAACGCTTCATATGTTGAGTGATTTCCGTCACAAATAATTTCACCATAAACATTACGGTATCTAAATGCAGCACCAACTAAGCCTGGATCACGATGATGGAACTTAGTCATACCATTATAAACATGAGTCATACTGTTAGCTCCATTGGCAATCGCCATTCTAGCCTGTTCAAAAGTAGCTCCAGAATGTCCCTGACTTGCCACAATACCATGTGCACGTAAAAATTTTGTCAATTTATAATCTTCATCATGTTCACATGCAAGGGTTACAATTTTAATCAAATTATTACTTGCTTTTAAATAACGTTCAAATTGTTCCACATCTGCCTTTACACAATATTGTTCAGGCTGAGCACCTTTATAAACCTGATCCAAATAAGGTCCTTCAAAATGAACACCTAAAATCTCTGCACCTTCATATCCATCTTCTACAACTTTAGCTACATTTTTTACTGCTTTAGTCAACACTTCTTCACTTTGAGTAATTGTAGTAGGCAAAATTCCAGTAACTCCTTCTTTGACAATGTTTTTCATCCAATTGCGAAGTCCTTCCTCATTCGCATCATTGGTATCAAAGCCATAAGCACCATGTGTATGTACATCAATGAAGCCTGGAACAATTCTTTTATCCCCATAATCTTCATCAACATCTTTTGCGCCATATGGATAAATATTTTTAATTTTACCATCCTCTACTTCGATCTGACATGAAAGCCATGTATTTACGACCCAAACTCTTTTACTTTGAATTATCATATTGAAAATTCCTCCTATGTTCATTATACTCACTTTATTCATCGAGCGTTTGTACTTTTTAATATCATTTTTATGCTTTTTAGTTAAAAACTACAAACATACTTTCGAGTTTGGATTTAATCTCAATCCCTTTGGAATCTTATTTTTTATCTGTTTTCCATCACTTTTGCCAAAGCCAAATGGATGTCCTTGATAACATATGGCAGTATAGCCTTTTTCACATTCTATATTCAGTATATTTCCATGCATAAAGGTGTCCATTTCTTCTAAAGACAAGTCGACATTTTTTAAATATTTCCAACCAGAAACCATATAAAAGGCATGCGCAGGTTCAAAACGTTTCTTTACAATATCTCCAATATATACCCCTTGTCTTAGCACCTTAACTTTTTTAAAATCAATAAACGGAAAATTCATGCCATAAACTTTATCTTGATGTACATAAAAATATCTAGGCAAATTTCTAATTTGTTCATTTAAAAATTGATTTACAATTTTGTCAACATTCATTGATTTTATTATAGGTAACTTTCCTATTTTTCCAGATTTTTTTCTAAATTTCGCAATAAAATGACCTTCTCCACCATCCATAGGAAATACTCTTCGACAATTCAATCCATTAAATGCCTTACGTCCAAAATTTACTTGAGGATCCACCAATTCCATATCTCCATGTTCCTTTAAGAAAGACTCTACAACCCCCTCATTTTCCTCAATAGAGTAGGTGCACGTAGAATAGACAAGAATTCCATCCTTCTTCAGCATTTTATAAGCATAATTCAATATATCTTTTTGTCTTTTGGCACAAAATTGAACATTATCTAATGACCAGTTTTCAAGAGCTATGTCATGTTTTTTGATCATTCCTTCACCACTACAAGGAGCATCCACAAGAATTTTATCAAAACAAGAATCAAAAATAGTAGTTAATTTATCAACAGAACTATTCGTTACTGCCATATTTTCTACGCCCATACGCTCCATGTTTGATAATAAAGCTTGAGCTCTTTTGGCATCAATCTCATTTGAAACCAAGAAACCATCTATAAGTTTAGAAGCAATTTGTGTACTCTTACCCCCTGGAGCCGCGCATAAATCAAGAACAACATCACTAGGCTGCACATCCAATATTTCCACCGCACTCGAAGCACTAGGTTCTTGCAAATAAAAACAACCACATATATGTAAAGGATGATTTCCCATTGCCTTTTCTATATAAAAAGATTCCTCACAAAATCTTGAAGGTTGTCCAATATTTGTAAATTCTTCTCTCTTTATTTTCTTTGTATTAACTCTTAAGCCTCGATATAAAGGTTGGTTCAAAGATTTAATATAGTCTTCATATTCATCACCTAATAATTTTTTCATACGTTCAAAATATTGTTTACTCATACGCCCTCCAAAACTTCGCTCGGTTCAATTCTACATGCATATTGTGAACATGTAGCTGGTTCTTCCCATCCACAGCCAAATGAGAAATCAGCACATTCTTTAAAATAGTCAACGATTGTTTGTAGATCTTTTTTTAATCGAAAAACCTCAATATGCGTATGTGGTCCTGATGAATTTCCACTATTTCCACTTAAAGCAATACGATCCGATTGCTTTACTTGTTGACCACTACTGACAAAAATCTGATTAGATAAATGATTGTAAGAGATACCATAAAGTCCATCGCTCATAGCAACAATCATACATATTGTATTTCCCCCACCATTTGGCCAGCCACACCAATTTCCCAAATATCCATTATTAGAATCTACGCATGCATCTGCATATAAAATCAATCCATTACCACAAGCATAAACATTAGAAAACATGGAACTAGCCACATCTAAGCCCAAATGTAACCCTCCATTTGGATAATGCCATGTAGATGCACTGATTGTACCATTTTCAATTGGAAATATCCAAAAATCACTTATACTATCGATTTCATATTGCCCGTTTAAACAAGACATACCACCTTTATCTATATTTTCAATGGCACCATAAGATGGTAATTTGTCATTTCCATAAATTATCTTATTCTCAGTAAATGACGAATAATCATCAGTAATACCTCTTAAATTTTTAAATCGAACAAAGAGACGTTTTTGACAAGTATTAAGACGCTCGCTCCAATCACTGTGTTGATCATATAAATTTAGTATATGTTGATATTCTTTTTTACTCTTTTTAAAATGGACAGTTGCATCATTTAATTCTTTTTGAACTTTTTCAAATTTACGTGTTAATTCATAAACCAATACGTAATCATTGCTCTCTTGTAACG
>CAVGPK010000087.1:3929-7388 GCA_963631155.1 bacterium
TTCTTTTAACAAGGTCATATCCATTTTTCTTTTTTTATTTAAATAAAGTTCTTCCTTTTTATGACAAATCTTTTTTAAGTATATTTTTTTCGAATCGAGACGAGAGCAAGATTCTTGAATAATAGTATTCAATTCTTGGCATTGTTTTGACAATTGAATAGCTTGAGATTCATTAACACGTTCTATTTTTTGTTCAATATTACTGATTTTATTTTCAAAAGATAAATCCAATGTTGTTGTATTCAAAACAACAAAAAAACAGACTAAAAGTGAATAAGTTTTCATAATTCTCCTTTACTGTCTGTCTTCTCTTCTATTTTATGTTTTATTTTACGTATTGGCAACTATTTTTATACATATTGTCTGCACATAAAACCATCACAAGAAACAAATCTGTTTTTAAGGGATTTATAGTACCGTCCACTAACCCATGAATACAAATAATCAAAATCAAACTAATCATTAATCCAAAAACTAATAGATTCTCTTTTTTCATATGAACTACATTAGAAATGAATGATTGAATATAACACAAAAATAAAGCGGTTCCTAGTACACCATGCGATAATATCATATCTAAATAAATATTGTGACAAAACACTGCTTTATGTCCATTATAAGAAGCGTAAATATGAAAATAAGTCCAAGGTCCATTTCCAAAAAGTGGATATTTTTTTATTCCTTTAATAGCTACCTTCCATATCTTTAATCGTGATTCTATCGTTGAAAAATCATCAAATCTAGGAATAAGATGAGGATGAGTAAATAAGATTGAAAGTAAGCCTATAATACAAATAATATATATTACCAAAAGCTTATACTCTTTAGCGCATAGAAGTAAGGCTGGAATAATAAAAATCAAAGGGACTAAAGCCGCTCGACATCCTGTCAGCAATAAAACACCAAATTGAAATAAAGCCAAAAAAACATACCATATTTTTAAGATATTATTTTTAGTTTCTAAAAAGCGATATAAACAGCATGCGAGCATAAATTCCAAAATCAATGCATATATGTTTGCGTTTTGGAAAGTTCCAAAAATTCTACGCTTCGGGCTATTAAAAATATGAAAATCTAAAAAACGATATCCATTTTCAATTGAGATTGTATTAAATTGTACTAGACTATATATACAAACTAGAAAAGAAGCAACTAAGCTTAATTCAATTGCGCATGAAAACAAATTTGGATTCATTTGTTCTCGAATGTATGCTCCGTATATTATTAATAAAAAAATTATTAAACTAATACCAGCACCAATCCAATTATGATAAAGTAAAGAAACAATTAAGGATAGAATACCAAATAAAAAACCAAAAATATTCTTTTTCTCACTTTTTATATCCTTGATCAATTCATATTTAAATAAAGCAAACACCATACATCCAACAACAAGGATCACACATAATGTTTGAGGCAAAAATATAGATAAGATTGAGATAAGAATTAACCAATCTTTAGAATTTAGTTGTTTTATTTTTTTCATGACTTTCCCCTTTAAAAAAAGAAGCTGGAAAAATCCAGCTCATATTCTTAGTGGTGCCGACTATCGGATTTGAACCAATGACCTACGCGTTACGAGTGCGTTGCACTACCACTGTGCTAAGTCGGCATATAAGACTATTCATAGAATAGTCATTTTTTTTATTGTATTGCATCAATTTGTTGCTGATATGATGCAATCTGTGAAGCTAGTTCATTCAACATTTGATTATTTGTATCAATCGCTGATTGAATATTTGTTGTATCTTCTCCATTTTGTTGAGCAGATGTCAAGTCTTGTTCTAGACTAATTCCATACGCTTGATAAGCACTATAATTAGCTTGCACTTGAGCTAAAGCTTGCTGTAGAGATGCCTTTGTCTGCTCATTCTGAGCTTGTCGTTCAGCTTCTTGTGCTTGTTTTTGCTCATATTCACTCTTCAAAGTACTTTCTTCAGAGCATAAATCTGTAAAGTTTTTGCCAGTTTTATCTTTCGAAGACTTATTGATGGCCTTTTGTAAATCACTAGGCAAACTATTAAAATCTGATTGTTTATCGACAATGGCCATCTTATCCACATCAGATATTGTATCCCATGAATTTAAAATATTCAAGATTTCTTGATATGAAGGATAAGAACTTTCTTCCTGAGATTGCTTTAATGCCTTTATTTCTTTCAACAATGCCTTATATGATTTCTTAGTTTGCTCTTTAAAATATGTATTAATCGAAGCTTTTTGTTTATCCAATAACTTTTGATATTCCTCATTCAAATTAATGAGTTCTAATTTTTCAGCATCTGACATCATATCATCGCCATATTCATCCGCGTATGAGACTAATTTATCATAAGTTTCTTGTTGCGATGTAGAAACTATATTTTGAGGATCATAAATCATCACTTTATATGTATATCCTCCTAATGCGATCAGTCCTAATAATAATATAACTAAGAAAATGCTTAATCCCTTCTTTTTTGAAGATTTTTTCTTTTTCTTTTTGTTTCTTTTTTTATACTTTTTATTTTTTTCTTCCTTCTTTTGTTTGAAATTTTCTTTCTTTTCTTTTAGTTTTTCAAACAAAGGATCTATTTCTTCAGACTCTTCTTCAGCATCGTTTGTATCTACAGACATATCTTGTAACAAAGTGTGAACAAGATTCAAATCACTTTGATTTGCTTCTCGTTCAATAGAAGAAGTAGTAAAGTCATCATAATCTTCGACACGTTCAACCTTATTCTGAGAAATTTCATAATCAATCTCTTCTTGTTCAATAGTTTTTTGTCCACGTTCTAATCGCAACATATCTAGAGCACTTGACAATGATTTTTCCGCTTCTGATCTTTCATCTTCCGTCATTTTTTTTGTACCACTATATACATCTGGATGCAATTTCATGTCTACTTTTTTATCTAATAGAGCTTTTGAAAAAGCATCTAATTGTTCTTTATCTTTATTTTCACTCATATTTATTTTCCTTCGTACTCCATTATTTTAACAGAACAATTAACAATTTTAAATACGTTTTGAAATTATCTTTAAAACGAAAATAAATTGATTATTCACATACTTTTGATATAATTAAGGCATGACAGAAGATGAAATGATTAAAAAAATTGCAGAACCTATTTTAGAGCAATTAAAAACAATTGAAGAAAAATATGACTCAAGAAAAATGTATCAAATTCCACAAGTCAAATTTGTATATCCAGACTTACCTAATGACAAGCCTTTTAAGGTCGGAGATATTGAAATCACAAAAGAACTTTTAGAAAAAGTAGAAGCCTATATTGAGGATGAAATCGAAATGATACATCAGCCGACAATTTTTCATTAAAATCTCTTGCATTTATTAACAGATTAGTGTATTATAAATTAGCACGTTGGAAATGCGGGTGTGGCGAAATTGGCAGACGCACCAGACTTAGGATCTGGCGCCTTCGGCGTGGGGGTTCGAGTCCCTTCACCCGCACCATT
>CAVGPK010000088.1:0-7382 GCA_963631155.1 bacterium
CTCAAAACCACTCAAACCCTTTATTTATGGGCTTTGGGTGGTTTTTTCTATTTCTGTGAATTGTTCTGAAAAGTGTTGAAAAGTGAACTTAAGCACGCACACAGCACGCTTATATGTAACAAAATTAACTTTTCAGTGAACAATAAATACTCATACTTTAATAAAAAAGGGGAAAAATAATTCCCCCAAAAATTGATGTTTACAATTTTGCTTATGAGACATATAAAACCACTGAATAATGTTTATCTAATGCAAATTGGAGAAAATTGATAATCAAATTGCATACATTAGTACATTCATTTGATAAATCATAGTCCAAATATCCTTTTATATCATCCAAATATTCTTTTATGATTATTTCATGCTCTTCCATATCTCCGAAAGCACCTATGTCTTCTTGGTAATCTCTTGTAAATCCAGTCCATTCTTTTTGATTTAGTGGTGCGTTAGAAAAAATTTCATCAATATATCCATCCCATATATGCAAGTTATATTCTCTATGATCTTGAAGCGAAAGGATGATTTCCGTTTCACCTTCAAATCCTTCATAGAAATCATAATTATTTTTTAGTTTTTCAATGTCCATCATATAGCAATTTCTCCTGTTCTTTTGTGATAGTTCCTTGTTTTCGGGCAGCAATGGCTTTTTGCCAGATTTGTTTATTTATCCATTTCTTGCCTCCTCGATTGTTTGTTTTAATTAATATTTCTATAACCTTTCTTCTTGCTTCTTTTCCGTGCCCAATTCCACTTTTCTTTCTTTCAATCACCCAAGTATTTTCTTGGCTTATTGGAGCGTTTGGTGTTCTTGTATGCCATCTTGCAATGTATTTATGTTCGTTACTTTTCCATTCATACTTTACTTGATGATATCCGTTTTTAAGCTCATCTTTAATTGAAGCGTTTTTAGGGATTTTGATTGGTGAACTTTTTGGGAGTTCATTATCTATGTAGTTTTTGTATTGCTTTTCAGCTTGGCTTTCAATCTCTTGAACTTGAGAACCATATTCCTCTTGTTCCAAAGATAGTTGGCTATTCTTTACGGCTCCAGCTGTTAATCTACTATTTTTACCGTGCATAAGGAAGATTTCCTCCTTTTCTAGACATATTTTGGTTTTTAAGTGAATTGTTTGGGATGACTATTTCAATGCCTTTACTTATCGCACTTTCAAATAGACTGTAAACTTTGTAATTGGTTCCGCAACAATCGTATACAACTATGGCTTTTAAATTTAGATGATTTATTGTATATTCTATAGCATCTTTTAAATAGTTATATTCTTCTTTGTTTGTAATATAACCTTTTGTGCTGAATGCCACAACTTCACATTCTTCTAATCCATTTAAAACAAAATCTAGACTTTCGTAAGTTGGATACGTAATTAGAGGTATAACGATAGCATCTAATTCTTCAGTTAACCAAAGCGATACAATTCTTCCTTTTCTTATTCTATATTTGTTTTCTATTTCATCTATATCACCAAATAAAGAATAATCAGGGGATATGAAAAATTTAACATTTTTAAATCTATTTTTGTAATAACTCAATCGCTTCTTATCATTGTGATATATAGCATTGTACAAGCCATCAATCCGATCAAATGTATCATCATATAAAAAGAAACAAATTGCTGTGTTTGCTGTTTTGTGGTAGTCACCTGGCTGATTGTATAATGCAAGATAATCAGGAAATACATTAGTTTTACATTGAAGGGCTGGTAAATTATATTTACCAACAACTTTAGTCTTGTTTGTTAAATTTAGATAATATAGATTCATTCTTTTTTTTAAATCTATTTCATTGTATTGAATGTTTCCGTTTTCTAATATTACTTTTTCTCTTCGTTTCATAAATATCCGTCCTTTCTATTTCTGAAGTCAAAAAGTTTACTTTACTTAATCTAAAGAGATATGATAATATTAGTTTGCGAAGACTAGATTATCATATCTAGATTAGACATCAGCTTATTGCTGGTGTTTTTTGATTTTTAATCATAACGAACCTCCCTTTTTAATAATTTCGATTTCACTTTCAATATAATTTTCACCACATAGTTGTTTTAGCAAAGGGATTTCGTATTCGAAATATTGTTTTCCGTATTTCTTTTTCCGATTTACCATTTGCTTTTTAACATAAGTTGCTTGTTTAAAACTAATTTTGAATTTTGATATAATTTCAGTAGTATCGTAGATGTTTAGGTACATAAGATATGGCATTGGACATCTTAAATATTTAGAAAAGAAATCACATAAATCATCTTCTGAATCATCATTGTCTCTCTCAATAATATGTTTTATTTCGTGGCCTATAGTTTGGCTTATTCTAGCAGGGGGAATATTTTCGTACATATCATTATAGAATATAGTTGGCTGGTATTTTCTTAATCATTCTTGTCTGTTTTGTTGCAGGATTTTTAATGGCTTGTGCCTCATCTAGAATTAACCAATCCCAAACTCTTTCTTGTAAGCACTTTAGTCGAATGGCCATTCCATACGTTGTGATGGTGACAAAACACTCATCTTGAATCTTTCTATTCGTTCCATGAAGAAGATTATATGTTAATTTTGGAGCAAATTTATCAATTTCTTTGGCCCAATTTCCAGGTAAAGATGCAGGAACAATCAATAAAGCATGACGATCTGGATCTTTCTCTCTCATCTTTTCTAAGAACGAAATAACCTGTAGCGTTTTTCCAAGTCCCATATCATCGGCTAAGCAAGCTCCAAAAGTAAGCTCGTTCATTTGATTTAACCAATTATAACCATTCGTCTGATAAGGTCTAAGGGTAGCATCTAAATATTTTGGCTTGGATTGATTCTTTATTTTTGCAGGATTTCTTAGCTTTGTAAGCAAATCACGCAACCATTTTCCATTTGTAATTTGTATACCATTATCAATATCAATTTTATCTTCACCAGAAAGATACGTTTTTGTAAGTGCCTCTTTTAAAGTAATCGTACCATCATATTGTTCGATTTGTTCTAAAAGTTCCTTAAGTCGATTATGATTGATTTCAACCCATTGACCCTTTAGCCAAGTAAGCCCTTCTTCCATCTTTAACAATTCGGAAATCTCTTTCTTTGTCAAGACATGACCATTCACCATTAGAGATGGTTGTAAGGATAGGATGGAATCAAATCCCAACATGATCGGCTTGTTTTGGCCAATATTAACATTGGCAGTAATCGAAGAATATTTCTTTTTCCACCAATTGGGAACACGACACTTAATATCACTCTTTTCTATGGCAGGAACACTCTTTAATAGTTCATAAGCTTCTAAGCTAGTTAAACGGATTGGATGAAATAGTTCACCTGTTTCCATGTATTGCGCAATAAGAGAATTGTTTTTGGCAACAACATTTAGACAAGATAATAGATTTAATAACTGGTTTTGATCTTTCTCGTATTCAACCAAGGCATGTTTCAAGGGCATATGCACAATACGATTTTCACTATCTTTTGTGGCATAGGTAGCCAAAAACGCAAAGGGAAATTCAGTATCTTCATTATTTTCTACCAGGTGAAAATAAATTCGTTTTGCGACCTTTAAATTTTGTGATTTTTCTTGTAGGTACATTTGTACAGTACCTTTATAAGATTTGATTTCTAAACCAAATTGCTCATTCAAATGTTGATATATATCCTTAATCCAATTTGCATCAACAAATTCTGAACCTATCGCAAATGGAAGAATGGATAATAAATAATCTATGTCTTCATTTGAAACTTTTACCTTTGTTTCTTCTCTTGCTACTTCAAGCTCAGGCGTATTACTTAAGCTTTCAATGAATTTTGAAGAAAGCTGATAAAGATAGAAAGCACTTGAGCTTAAGCCTTTTAAATCATTTTGAAAGCCAAGCTCGTATAAGCAGAATACTTATCATTTTTAAAATGGGATGACCATTCAGATTGTAAATCGGTTGTATCATCAATATGAAAACTGTTTTGCGTAAAAACAAATTGTAACTTGTTCATAAAATGCTCCGTTTTTTGTCTACATTATAGCATATATGTAAATCTTTAATTTGTTTGTATAAAGAATATAACCGGAATATAACCGCTTAGAGTTATAATGAAATCAACAAGGAAAAGGGTATATTATATGAAAACAAAAAAATTAGTGGCAGCAGTAATAGCTATTGGTGTATTAGCTTTAACTCCTATGCATGTGTTTGCAACGAAAACACAAGTAGCCCATACGGATTCTAAGACATTTACATCGATTGATGATGCGTGGAAAGAAGCATCAAATGGATCTGTTGTGTATTTGGATAGTGATTGGAATCTAGATTCAAGACTTGTTCTATCTTCGAATACAAGTGCAACCTTAGAATTGAATGGGCATAAGATTTCTAGAGGTCTTACTAGCTCAAAAACGAATGGAGAAGTAATCAAGCTGAGTGAGGGTTCAAACCTAACTTTGACTGGAAATGCGGCTTCTTCGGATTTTCATTTTAAAGGGTATAATCGAAAGGGAAAAACAGAAGATGAAATGTTGACGGCTGGTGGAATGATTACGGGTGGCTATAGTACCAATGGTGGTGGAGCTATCCATATGAAGGAGGGTTCTACCTTAAATATTGATGGTGTTGATATTTGTGGAAACAATTCAGAGCAATCATGGGGTAGTGATGGTCATGGTGGAGCTATCTATGTAGATGGAGATAAGGGCGTATTAAATATTAATAATTCTTATATTGGTTTTAATTATGCTGAAGAAAGAGGTGGAGCCATTTATGTAGATGATGAGGAAGTCACAATCAATCTGACGAATTCGACAATTGGCTTTAATACGTCTGGACAAAATAATGGAGGGGCTTTTTATTTTAACGAAGAGGCTACTATGTTGAATATGGAAGACTCATCTATCATACAAAACTATGCGGATGAAAAAGGTGGAGCAATTTATTTTACCACAGATGCGTATTTATCTAGGGTAAATATGAAAAATTGTCATGTGGATTATAATGTGGCTGGCAATAGTGACGGTGGTGCTTTTTATTTAAATGGCGTCAATATAAAAATCACTTTAGATGGAGGAACACTTGATCATAATACGGCTAAAGGTTCAGGTGGTGCTGCTTATTTTGATGATAGGGGTGATTTTGTTTATCTTGAAAATGGGGCTACTGCGAACTACAATGAGGCAAAAACAGGCTCTGGTGGAGCATTTTATGTGAACGATACAGTTAAATTTGGCGTACTCTCAAATACGTATGGAAATATTTCCTATAATAAAGCTCTTTCTGGTACAGGTGGAGCCATTTATGCAGCAAGAAGTAGAATGCTTAGTAACACTGGCGATATTAAGTGTTTAACTTTTATTGGAAATGAAGCCGACAAGGGTGGTGCATTAGATATTCATTCTGAAAGTGTATATGTTTCATGTTGTACTTTTAAAGAAAATAAGGCTAAAATTGCTTCTGCCATTTTTGTAAATAATGATGATTTTCGTATTTATTCATCAATCACAATTACTGGAAATATTGCGACAGATGCATCGAGTGGTGCTGTACAAACATCCGCATTAAATGATATCAAGTTCTATGGATCGGATGTCATTATTCAAGATAACTATAATGAGGCAAGTCAAACATATAGAAATTTGGTTCTTGGTGAATCTTTAACTTGTAATTCATATGCTATAAATGGAGCTAGTGGAAATTCAAGTATTGGTGTTTCTGTTGGATCAGCAAGAGTGATTGGAACCCAAATATATAACGAATGTTTTAAAAGTGATAGTTTTAGCTATAGAATTGAATATACCCAGGATGATTCGATTTTCAGTTATAAGACTGGAAAATTAGTGCCAAACACAATTATGTTTAATGGAAATACACAAACAAATGACAACATAGAATCAAGTGAAAGTACAGAATTAAACGAAAGTACAGATACAACGACGGAAGAAAATAGTGAAGCTGAAAGTAGTGAACTTGTTGAAAGTTTACAACATATTGTGACTGTAAATTTTGAAGACAATAATGGATGGACAGATTCAGATCAAATTTCTTATGTAGAAAGTGATGATGCGAAGGTTAGTCCACCATTAATTGAAGGAAAAACATTTAAAGAATGGAAAAACCTACCAGAAGGTGCCACGGTGGAAGAGGATAATACTGTTAATTTAGGCAAGCTTAAAGAAGATGTAGAAATCACTTGTGTCTTTACAGATGATGAAGTAGAAGATTCAAGTGCAACAGCAAGTATGTTTGGAAGTGGTAATTCAACAACTGTTATACTTGTGATTGTAGTTGCTTGTGTATGTAGTGCTGGAGGATATTTTGTAGGTAAGAAATCTAGAAAGAAAGAATAGATACAAAAATATAGCCACTCTATGGAGTGGCTTTTAAATATTAAATTTAGTCTAAGAGTTTTCCTTCTAAATAGGAACATCGAATATAATCTGGATTGCTATAATATACATTTGAATTGAAATATGTTATTTCATCAATGATAAATGAATTAAATACCTTTCGAATGGTTTGGATCCATTGTTCATCGTTAGGTAAAGTATCTAATATAAGTCTTTGGTATACTTTGCCAATTGCAGTATAAGATGGAACTTTGTATCTACAATTCGAAACAGAATCATAATCACCTTTTTGAATTCCATATTTTTCAATCCATTCATCGCAAATTTGTTCAAAAGATAGACAATGATTTACACTTGCACTTTCAATTTCGTTTTGAATATCGTTATCAGTTAATTTTTTGACAATGTCTTTTCGATGATTGTTTGTGGCTCTACCAATAAATTCAACAACACTGCAAAAATAGAATAAATCATTTTTATTCATGGATAGACTCACCTCTTTCAAATTGTAGACAGTCAAGTGCCTGTATTGAGTGGAAACTGATTTGGTGGGTTGGATGTTTGAATTTAGAAAGTTCCCAAAAAGCTGTTCTTGAAATATCTTTGTTGATGTAATCATTCACATAATTCCAAATTGTATCATCGGCCATAGGACCTTCTACAATATCGTAAGAACGAGTTTTTCCAGATCTACAATTGGCAATAAAGTCTAACCATTCATCATTCATATTTTCAAATTTTTTAATTTTTAAATCTGGATTTTCAATAAATCTATATACATTAATAATTCCATTTTTACCTTTTTTATCTGCCCATTTGTATGCTTGTTCATAATTGTTTGTACAATAAAATCCCCATGAAAAATCTTTGATGTATTTGGTTTTTCGAATTTTTGGGAATTCAACAATTTCTGAGCTTCCATGATATAAAAGTTTTGAATTCATATTTTGTTTTGATTCCTTTCTTGAAATTGAGCATTATCTTCATATACTTTATCAATTCTAATGTAGCTATGCAATAAGTCTTAAATTTAATAAATTATTGAGTAAATAGAACATATTTC
>CAVGPK010000089.1:0-7243 GCA_963631155.1 bacterium
TCACAAATAATGTCAATCAATATATCAGCACAAACAAATAGAGCCTAGAACAAACTGTTCTAGGCTTTTTCTAAGCGTTGTCTTTCTACTAAAGAAGCAAACTTACCATTCATTTGAATCAATTCATCATACGTACCTTGCTCTACGATTTTTCCTGCATCCAAATATAAAATACGATCTGCATTCTTAATTGTAGATAGGCGGTGTGCAATCACAATACGGGTACAGTTTAATTGATCAATCGCATCAGAAATCTTTTTTTGTGTAATATTATCCAAAGCACTTGTAGCTTCATCAAAAAATAAAATTTTAGGCTTTATTGCCAGGGCACGCGCAATCAATAATCGTTGTTTCTGTCCTCCTGAAACTCCACCTTGTCCTTCTGAAATGATTGTGTGCATTCCCATTGGCATTTGTCGTATATCCTCGTCAATAGATGCGATTTTTGCCGCCTGCCATGCGTCTTCTTCACTCATTAAAGGATTGGAAATGGTAATATTGGATAAAACATCTCCAGGAAATAAACGACTATTCTGTTGTACTGTTCCGATTTGTTTACGCAAAGAAGATAAATCAAGATCTTGCATATCATGTCGATCATAAAAGATAGTTCCTTGATTTGGTGTTTCAAAACCCAACAGTAAGCGTAAAAGTGTACTTTTTCCACACCCCGTTGATCCGGTTATCGCCACATATTCACCTGGCTGAATTGATAAGTTCAAATCATCAATCACATTTTTCATACCTTCTTCATAACTAAAGCTTACATGATTCATTTCAATAGCTCCTGTTAAATCAGATACAATTTCTTTATTTTCACCATATTCTGGTATTTCTTTTAAGATTGGTTTTGTCATTTCAAACATAGGACGAATCCAAGCTATTACGCTGCAGGCTTGGGCCAAAGCTGTAAAGGCAGATGAAATCATTCCATAAGCACTTGAAAAAGCATAGTAGTTATCCACACTAACCCCTTTTTGGATCGCAATCGCATATAACACAAGCATACCCATAAGAGTGATTGTCAATTGAATTACACTACTCAACTTAGAAAGATTGGAATGATTGTATTCTAAACTTGCTTCTTGTGCATAAATGTGTGCCCATTTTGAAAACATTCTCTTTTCTGCACCGGCAAGCTTTATTTTTTGTATCCCCTTTACCGTCGCATACGTACATCCACTCGTTTTAGCACTAGCTTCCATTTCTTCTTCCAAATGCTTCGATTCTAGCCACGCACTTAAAAATGAAAATAAAAAAGAAAAAAAGATAATTAAGATGGATGGAATCGCAAGGCTTGGCGCAAAATTAAAGATTTGTCCAATATAAATAATCGAAAACAATGAAGTTAAACCGGTTGTTCCAATCGTATCAAAGAGTGTAGAACAAATGGTTTGTACACTCTCAATCTTATAATATAATTCTCCGGAGCCATATTTTGAAAAGAAGGATGAAGGTAAATGTATCAATCGATTCATTAAAGCTGCTTGTACGATCACATCTTGTTTGGTCGTTACTTTATTTTTAATCAGTTTTTGAAACGTTTCCAAACAAGTTGAACAGATAACGTACGAAATCATAAAAGATCCTAGTGCTAACAATTGTTTAACGTGTCCATATTCCAATATGGATCCAAACAACAGTTTTGTGAATATCGGTGTCAATAGGCCTAATAAAGATAGAACCAACATAACCCCCACATAGAATAAGTCATCCATTATTGTCAATTGTCCAAACATAAAACGTAATAAATCCTTTATGGTTAGACTTTTCGCTGGCAAGGGTGGATAAAAACATAATGCCTCTTCATCAAGTGTACTTGCGATCTTTTTGTTGATTTTTCTTTTTTGACTTGTGGCTGGATCCAACAATACATATCCACCAAATCTTGCTGGCTTTAATAATACGGTTTGTCCACTTTCTTTTAGTGTTCCAAGAAATAATTGGGTGGCATTATGATACCAGTCTTCGTCCAATTGCACATTTCGATATAGGATACCAAAAGGACGTAAACGATATTCTAATTGTTTTTCAAATGTATCCATTTGAGCAGGAATATTCTTTTCTGCATATTTACAATGAAAATATTTTAATATTTCATCTATGACACTTTCTTCTACTTCTGTACTATCTAAAATACTTTTTAAGCGCTGTCCAATTACGGCATCTCTTAGCGCATCAAGGGCTTCTTGAAATTGTTCGTCGTCTGTAAATTCTTTTAATTTGACTTTTACATTAAATTCATTCATAAGATTCCCTTTCTATGCGACTTGCACAAGTTGTTGATACAATTCACTCGTTTCCATTAATTCTTCATGACTTCCAACACTTTGAATTTGGCCTTTTTCTAAAACTATAATTTTGTCACAAGAACGAATCGTGGATAAACGATGAGCAATCATTACACATGTGATATTTCTTTCTTTAATCGATTGTAAAATTTCATATTCATTTTTAGCATCTAAAGCACTTGTAGCCTCATCCATAATCAAAATGGAAGGCTGCATTGCCAGTGCCCTAGCAATTTCTAATTTTTGCCTTTGTCCACCTGACAAATCTTTTCCGTCTTCTTTCAATTTACAACGATAGCCATGTGCTCGTTTCATTACATCTTCATGAAAGCAGGCATCCTTAGCTGCTTGAACAATATCCACATCATCGATATTTTCATCCCACATACGTATATTTTCCGCAATGGTATCTTCAAATAAAGTAATATCTTGATCCACAACCGCAAGTGAAGTACGAAAAGCGCCTTTATATATTTTATCGAGTGGTTTTCCATCAAATAAGATTTCCCCACTCCAACAAGAAACAATACCAGACAATAATTTGGATATTGTAGATTTTCCACAGCCAGAATCACCAACAATCGCAACCGATTGGCCTGGTTCAATAGAAAGATTAAAATTGTCAATGAGAGGTTTAGACAGTGGATTATAGCCAAAGACGACATTCTTCATTTCAATCTTTCCACTTAGCTTTTCATAATTTCTTTCTTTTGTCTGACTTAAAATATTTTCTTCTGGATAATCCATCACATCATCAATGCGTTCCATGTCTGTTCGCATTTCTTGAAGTGTTCTTCCTGTTTCAATAAGCGTTAAAGCAGGAGACATAAAGGATGTTAGAAATCCTTGAAAAGCCATTAATTTACCTATTGTGAACCGACCATTCATAATGAGCCATACACCCAATATCAATATGACATAATTGGTAAGATTCGTAATAAATTGAGGAAGCATACTAAGGTAAACGTCGGTTTTTGCGTATCGAATTTGTTGGGCATTCGCGCTTGCCTGTATGCCTGCCCATTTTGTAAAGAAGCCCTTTTCGGCGCCTGTTGCCTTTAAATTTTCAATCATATCAATCCCAATTACACTCGTTGAAGCAAGATTAGCACTTTCTTTCATCGAAACACGCGTAATATTAATTCTTTTCTTCGCGATTAAATGAGATAGAATACCATTCATAGCCATAGATGTTAATCCGATTAGGGTGAGGATCCAACTATATTTCAACATGATTCCCAGATAAAAAAACATCATGACACAATTTAAAAATAAAGGGGCAAACGTATTGATTAATGAGGTCGCAATTGTCGCATTACTGGCTTGTCTTTGTTGAATATCGCCAGCTCTTCTCTGACTAAAAAAGTCCATTGGCATTTTTAGGATTTTCCACATAAATGTTGAATTTCCAATGACAGCCATTTTCCCATGAATCCGTAATAAATAAATGGATTGTAGTGCACTCATGACAATTTGTACCAAGTTAAATAGAGCCAACAACAATAAGAATGGAATGACCCATTGTGGGTTTTGTTGCGGCAGCAAATAGTCAATAAAGACGCGTGAAAAAGCGGGGCTTATAATTCCAATTAGAGAGGCTATAATACCTGTAAACGCGGTAAACGCAATGGCTGGGCCTGTTCCTTTTAAGCGTTTTTTCACAAATGAAAATATACTTTTTGGTTTTCCTTGTGGTTCAAAAGTTTCACTTGGCGAGAATTGAATAATAATATTATTGAAGATTTTTTCGAATTCTTCTTTTGTGTATTTACAATCTCCTTTTGCCGGATCATTGATATATACTTTTCCTTTTTTTACGCCGGATACAACCACAAAATGACATCCATACACAAATGCGATGCATGGAAATGTTACATCTTTATAAAGAGTCTTCATTGATAGGCGATATCCGGATGCTTCGAGTCCATAAAATCGTGCAGCTCTTAATATACCTCCTGCACTTACGCCATCTCTGGAGACGCCACATTTTGTGCGAACTTCTTCTATAGGAATCCACTTATTATAGTAGGCAAGAATCATACATAGACTAGCGGCTCCACATTCTAATTCTTCTAGCTGCATAATGACGGGTACTTTGGCAACGCCATTTAAAACAGGTTCTTTGACAATTGTACTTTTCATCCGCCTGCTCCTAATCTAACAGAAAAGAAATAGGTGATATTTCTTCGATAATAATGTTCGCATTATAATAGCCATCTTTTACTTTATTTTTACTCAAGACGCCATAGGTGTTCACTCCATCTTTTGTTCCTTGTTTAGATTGAAGTGTTCCTTTTAAATTGGCATATTCAACAATCATGCCTTCGGTTAAATTTGCACTATCTTCTTCGTTGACGTAACAAACGATATGATTCTTTTCTACATAGATTGTCGCATCGATTGTTCGGTTGATATGGCCAAAGAAAGACCAGCATAAAATACCGAGCACAATACTAAGCATGGCCACAATTAAAAGCCATATACCTGGATTGGTAACGCGTATATAGTTATTTAAATCATCTACAGATTGATTTATTCTTATTTTCTTTTTTCTATCTTGCATAATTATTCTCTCTTCTTTTTATTTCTTTTATTATACATTTTTTTATGTAATTATCTAAAGGAGAACTTAATTATGTTATATACAAAAATCAAAATGGAGAGTCCAGAATTTCCCAAACGTTTTTATCGCATTATTGCGGTTAAAGGAAATCCCAATTTATACGAATTGGGCGCCATCTTTGGATCGAGTGTACAGGCTTGGTTTGAGCATTTTTACTACTTGAAAGATAAGCAAAACACCTACTTACCTGAAAGTTGGCTTGAGGATTCTTGGAATGATGATGCAGTATCTATGAAAGAATATCATTTATCGGATTTAACAGATACATTTAAGTATGTTTACGATACTGGGGAAAATCGGGAATTTAATTGTAAAATTTATAAAAAAGAATATGAGTATATTTCTGAATTTAATGATTATCCTATGGCCATGGTACTAGAAGGAAAAGGGCAAGGAATTTTTGAGAATGACCACTATACTTTGGATCGTTATTTAGTCGGTCTTATTCCAGCTGAATCTAGTCTAGAAAATATGGGAGACGAATATCAGGTTCTACCAATGAATATGGATTTTGATACATATGGAGATTTTGATGCTCCTTTAGATTTGGATGAGTTTGAATTTTATGAAGAAGATATAAAAGTGATTGTGAGTAATTTTTCAGATGAGCCCGAAGAAATCGATGAAGAAGAAATTATTCGTTTTCGAAGCTCAGTTGCCTCTCTTGTTTTTAATGATGAAGAGGTCAATCAAGCATATCGTCGAATGATTGAATATATGGATATCAACGATGCCTATGAAGTATTGGTGAATGAAATTGCGAAATTCATGAATGAATCAGAGCCTTGCGATGAGAAAACTTTTGATAAAAAATTTAAAAAGATGTTAAAAAAACTAAGCTAGATTGCTTAGTTTTTTAGTGCTGTAATTGGAACGACAAACACACCATCTTCTCTTTGATAGGCTGCATTGGACAAGCCACAAATGACACACAGTGACTTTGGCCCTTCTTTTCCATCCGCTATAATTTCATTTTTTATTTTTAATAGATTTTGTGCTGCTTCTTCAATCTGGTGGGCACCTAATTTAATTTCAAATCCACACCAATCTCCATTTGGCATTTGAATAACCGCATCCATTTCTCGGTTGTTGTAGTCTTGATAATGAAAAAGTTGTGCATCGAATGTTTCTGCATAAATTCGTAAATCTCTTTCAACCAATGCTTCAAATAAAAAAACTAATGTATTTAAATCATTCAACAACATTTCTGGTGTTGCCTTTAACATCGCAACTGCCAATGATGGATCCACTAAATGTCTTTTTTCCGCTTGTTTTACTCGAACTGATGATCTTAATTTTTTCTCATAAGGCCTTTGATTATCAATTAAAAACAATCGAGTTAATATATCCAAATAAGAAGAAACCGTTTCTACATCAATGTCTTCGTCATCTATTTCTTTTATATCATTTTTGATTCGTTTATTTGTAACGGTTGTAGACTCATTTCTTGCTAAAGAGCGCATCAATAAATCCATTTTATGTCTGTCTCTTTTTATTCCATCCATTCGATATACATCATCATCCAATATCGCATTTATATATTCTTTTGGTAAATAGGAAGCTTGTTTTAAAGGCACATCTTGATTGGCCGGCCATCCTCCACGAACAATATAATCAATGATATTTTCTAAAGGGACTTCTCCTGTCATTTTAGGTTGAAGTTCATTATGACAAATAGATTCTAAAGATATATCTCCTGTTGATTTGCCACTTTCGTACAAAGACATCGGACGCATTCTTATTTTGGCGATTCTTCCAGCTCCACTATGTAAAATACCCTTATGATTTGGAGTTGCAGAGCCTGTTAAAATAAATTGCCCCTTTTCATTTTTTTGATCCGCTTTATATCGTACTGCATCCCATAGTTGTGGTACTTCTTGCCATTCATCAATCAATCTAGGCGTTTTTCCATCCAATACGAGTTCCGGACTCATTTGAGCTAGTCGTCGATTTTGAAAATTCCCCGTTGGATCTCCAATCATAATTTTACTATTACTATGATAGGTTGAAGTCCATGTTTTTCCACACCACTTTGGTCCTTCTATACAAATAGCTGAAAAAGCTTCTAAATATTGATCTATTTTATTATCTACCAACCTAGGCTTATACTCCTTATCACTTATCATTTCCATCACCTTTTACAATAGTATTATACTTCAACCCGAAAGATTTGGCAATTTCAATCCGAGAGATTCGATGATTTCAATCCGAGAGATTCGATGATTTCAATCCGACAGATTTTGATATACCACAAAATCTACAATAGGCGTATAACCTTAACTTTGCAGATTTTGTATAACTAAATAAAAAAAGCACTAGTACTTGAATT
>CAVGPK010000090.1:0-6949 GCA_963631155.1 bacterium
GATACACTCGTGTAGTTAAAACACGTATTCGTCGTGGAGATGCAGCTCCAATGGCTATCGTACAATTTGTTAAGTAATATAAAAAAGTGGTTTCTATTTTGAAGAAATCACTTTTTTTATTTGATCTTCTTTCCAAAGAAGAATATCGCAATCATATCCCACTTCAATTTTACCCTTAGAAGAAAATCCTAAAACATTGGCTACATGACTTGTAAAGTAAGGTAAAGCTTTCTCATACCCCCATTCCTCTTTTAAATGAAGGAATTCACTTTTTAAATTTGAAATAGGAGTAATTCCAAGTTTATCTATTGAGCCATCTTTATGATAGGTCGACCAGGATCCCTGCGCATCACTTGAAATCGTAATTTTATCTTTACAAGAAATCTGATTTATATAATAACTCGTTCTCCCATTTCCTGTACATGTTAAATCAATCGTTCCACCCATTTCAGCAAATTGTTTCGCATCATTAAATAAACGAGCATTACGCGTAACATGTGTGGGCTGAAACAAAGAAATTGGAATATCATATTCATCTAGAATATCAAAAATCATTTTCATTCCGTTTTTGCCATCGCCCATATGTAAAGTTAAGTTTGCCTTCTTTCCAGCAATCATACTTGCCGTTCTTATTTTAGATGACAATCTGACCAATTCTTCTTTTGTGACATGACTTGAACGATGATCACTTAACGCAAGCTTAACTCCAAGAATGGAATCAATAAAAACTAAATCATCCTCTATTGAATCGGTTAAAGTGTTTGAATTTAGAGCATAGCTACCCGTTAATATATAAGTATGTACTCCTTTTCCACTTAATTCTTTCGCCTTCGCAAACAATTCCTTGATACTTCTCGTGTATCCATCCGTACCCAATAAGCCAACAACAGTTGTGATACCATTATTCAATATCTCACTAGACTCAATAGGTCTAGCACGGCTGATAAATCCAGCTTCTCCGCCTCCACCAGTAATATGGACATGACGATCAATAAATCCAGGTGTTAGTATACAATCTGTACCATCGATGATTTCGCAATCAAAATCAAAACTTTGATCAATCTTTTCAATTTTAGAATCTGAAATTAAAACATCTTGAATCCCTAAATCATTTGGAGCATAGACATGAGCATTTTTTATGAGTTTCATTTTCATCACCTCAAAAAGTATTATATAATAATCCAGGTGATTCTATGTTAATTTCAGTGGAAAATTTAAAAAAATATATCAATGAAAAACGCATTCTTAACTCGGCATCCTTTACGATTGAAGAACAAGATAAAATAGCTTTAATTGGAGTGAATGGAACTGGAAAATCTACTTTGTTGAAGATATTGGTAGGACAAGAAGTTTATGATTCAGGCAATATTATAAAAAAGAATGGATTAAAGATTCATTATCTAGCACAAAATCCAACATTTGAAAAAGAAACTGTCTGGCAAGAGATGGAATATACGAATCAAAAAAATGAATTTCCTATTGCGGAATTTGAACTTAAGTCCATACTAACAAAGCTAGGCTTAAATGAGTATGATACCATTCTTTCAACCATGTCTGGTGGACAAAAAAAGCGTGTTGCCCTAGCAAGGGCACTTTGTACCAATTGTGATGTCTTGTTACTCGATGAGCCAACAAACCACTTAGATAATGATATGGTGGAATGGTTGGAAAACTATTTAAAACGTACCAAAAGTGCTATTTTTATGGTGACGCATGATCGTTATTTTTTAGATCGAGTTTGTACAAAAATATTTGAAATGGATCAAGGAAATATGTACGTGCATATTGGAAATTATGAAGTTTATCTTGAAAATAAACAAACAAGAATTCAATTAGAAGCTGCGCAGGCTCAAAAACATAAAAATCTCTATTTAAAAGAATTGGAATGGGTAAGAGCGGGTGTACAAGCGCGTGGTACAAAATCAAACAGTCGTCTTCAACGTTTTGAAGAGTTACGAAATAAACGTTTTCAAAAACAGCAGGAAGCCTTGAAAATCACGGCCTCTATGCAACGTTTGGGAAATAAAACGATTGAATGGAATAATTTAGGATATAGATATCCAGAAAAAGTATTATTTCATGATTTTAACTACATGGTTTTAAGACAAGATCGCATCGGAATTATAGGCGAAAATGGATGTGGAAAATCAACCTTGCTCGATTTGATTGCCGGATTAAAAGAGCCTACATATGGAACGATTGAATATGGATCAACTGTTAAAATAGGCTATTTTAGACAGGCAGATCAAGGTGTAGATTTAAGTATGCGTGTGATTGATTATATTGAAGAAGTGGCTACGGTTATCGGAAATATTACTGCAGCACAAATGTTAGAACGCTTCTTATTTCCACGTACCATGCATTATACGACTTTGGATCGTTTGTCTGGAGGAGAAAGAAGAAGACTCTACCTATTACGCGTATTAATGCAGGAACCCAATATTTTATTATTAGACGAGCCGACCAATGATTTAGATATTCTTACTTTAGATGTATTAGAAGATTATTTAGATGACTTCAAAGGCGCTATCATTGCGGTCAGTCATGATCGTTATTTCTTGGATCGAGTTGTGGATAAAGTTTTTGTCCATCAAGAAGATGGCACATTTAAACAATATACGGGTGGCTATAGTGATTATCTTGTGAAAGCACAGGAATCAAAGCAAGTTTCGATTAAAAAACAAGATACACGCATTAAACGTAAACCCACCCTTTCGTATATGGAGAAAAAGGAGTTAGAGGCATTACCGGATAAAATGGAACAATTGGAGCAGGAAATTCAAAATATTGATGAACAAATGAATGCTTGTACAGATGACTTTAATAAAATGAGTGAACTTAGTCAATTGCGTGATGAAAAGGAAAAACTTCTCGAAGATGCGACCAATCGTTGGATGGAATTAGAAGAAAAGAAAGAAGGTTAATATATGGCCACACAAAAACCAGTCTATGTTTTTTTATTGGCCATGTTATGTTGCTGCTTATGGGGAAGTGCAGCTCCCTTTATCAAACTTGGCTATCAGCTTTTTGACATTCAAAGTACTTCAAGTGTTTTATTATTTGCTGGTCTACGCTTTACTTTGGCAGGAATTTTAGTGATTTTATTTGGATCACTGCTACAAAAGAAACCATTAATTGCACATAAAGAAAATGTCCAAGGAATCTGTGTGCTTTCTTTATTTCAAACGGCTGGGCAATATTTCTTCTACTACGTAGGCTTATCGAATACAAGTGGTGTGAATGGTTCGATCATTACCGGAACTTCCGCTTTTGTTTCCTTGCTTGTCGCAAGCTTATTGTTTCATTATGAAAAGCTAACGGTTAAAAAATCGATTGGATGTTTCATTGGTTTTTTAGGAATAATGCTGATGAACTTAAATGGAGCGAGCATTCGCTTTTCCATGATGGGAGAAGGTTTTGTCTTCTTATCTCAATTATGTGGAGCTATATCGGCGGCCTTTATTAAGAAGTTTACCCAAAGCCAAAATGCGGTCTTACTTAGTGGCTATCAATTTTGCCTAGGTGGAATTCTTTTATCTATTATTGGAATTTGTATGGGTGGATCGATTCACATAAGCTTTGGTGTTGGGCTTCTTGTATTGATTCATTTAGCTTTGGTGTCTGCGATTGCGTATACGATTTGGGGATTATTACTTTCTGTGAATCCCATTAGTAAAATTGGAATCTACATGTGTGTAACACCAATTGTAGGTGTATTTTTATCTAGTATTCTTCTTCATGAAACAAATGAAGCGTTTCGAATCGAAACGCTACTTGCCTTATTGCTTGTGAGTATGAGTGTATATCTAGTAAATAAAGATTAATTATTTATTTTGGAAATGATTCATCGTTCCGTAGAGTTCAATTAAATGGTTGAACTCTTTTTCATTATAAAATGAACACTGATCTTGCGTATAGTATTTGGCTACTTCAATGCAGAATCTTGCGCAAGCTTCAATGTCTGTAAAATGAGTAGCTCCACTTGCACATCCTGCTACCATTTGTTCCGTTGTAATCGCAACACCGACTACAGGTGCATTTGTTGCACAAGCAGGTTGGAAGATGCTGTTGACATGGTGGAGATCATTTCCATAAGGGGTGATGTCTTGTTGGCAGACAGGCATAATACTTGGTAGCTTTCCTGTTGTTCTTGTGTAAATATCCATTAAATCATTGCTAACCTCAAGAATATATCCTTCCTTTAATGTGGATGAAATCGCAAAACCATTTAAATTGATGACCCGATTTCCTTTTGTGGTATCTACCGATAAAATCGCATCCATTTCCAATAAGACTTCATGTTCATTATTGGTTTCCATATCAATAGGAGAACCCATAAATGGAACGGGATCATGAGGGGCAACGGGTGCATTTGGACATATGTGAGTGGCAATGATGACATCTCCTTTTAAGATATCTCCTTTTTCATTCATGTCGGCAATCTTTAAAGCTACGCTTAATGCCGTTAAGGCACCATCGCCATCCGATACAAATCCTGTCACATTTGGACGAGCACCAATGCCACCTAGACGCCCAATAATACCTAGTGTTTTTGCGTTTGGATTGTTTCCTTTGATTTTGATGGTAATACAATCTGTGCTACCTTTTTGTCCTTGAATCGTTTCGAGTGTTGTTTCTACATTTTTATACCTTGAAAATACATCCAATACTTTTTGCCCACTGGCGTGTGGATCATCTAATACATCATAGATTTCTAATATTTGTTTCAATACCATAAAAAGCCTCCTGAATAAATTTATTGTAAATCATTTTCATTTAATTTGAAATGTTTTACAATAATAAAAAATTGGAGGCATGACTATGCGTGAAGAAATATATCAATATATGGAAGATCATATGGATGAATTGATTGATTTGGTTTGTGACTTAATTCAAATTCCTAGTGAAAATCCAACCGGTTCACAACGAGAGGTTGTGGATTATGTTGAAAACTATTTAAAAAAAATAGGAATTTCATTTGAAGAAGTAGGAGAGAATCCTAAACATCCAAATATCATTGCCAAAATTGGAAATGAAGAAGGATATCAGCTTGGATGGAATGGGCATTTGGATGTTGTACCTGCTGGAGATTTAAATCAATGGAAGTGGGATCCTTTTTCAGCAGAAGTAACAGATACGCAAATATTAGGGCGTGGAACAAGTGATATGAAGTCTGGTGTAGCGGGCTTATTATTTGTAACTAGAATTTTAACGGAATGCAATGTAGATATGCACGGAGGTATTACGATGCATATTGTTTCAGATGAAGAATCGGGTTCGGAATATGGTACAAAGTGGTTAGCTAAAAATGGATATTTTAAAGGATTACATGGTGTTATTATTGGAGAACCCACTAGCAATTGGACGATTGAAACAGGACAAAAAGGGCAACTTCATATTGAACTTGTTGCCAGTGGTGTATGTGCCCATGGCTCTTTAGCTCAATATAAGGGAGATAATGCGATATTAAAATTATCGAGAGTTCTTAATAAATTGGATGGATTAACACAAATCAAGGGGAATATTCCAGAAGATTTACTTGATGCCTACAAACAAAGTGTATGGGTAGATAATAAAGAAATTGGTGTGGATGGTGCTGGAGAAGTTTTAGGCCATGTTTCATGTAATGTTGGTGTGATTGTAGGAGGTAGTGCAGCCAATGTGGTTCCAGATTCTTGTAAAGCAACCATTGATTGTCGACTTCCTTATGGTGTGAATCATCAAGAGATTATCGATTTCTTGGATTCCATTATGGAAGAGGGTGTAACGTATTCTTTAGATTGGATAAGTGAGGCAAGTATCACAAGAAATGATTGTGATTTGGTGAAGTCACTTCAAAAGAATGCGGAAGATGTTTGGAATATCAAAGTGTATCCAGCTTGGCAATGGGCATGTAGTGATGCTAGATTGTATCGTCAAAGCGGTATTGATACTTTGCAGTATGGGCCAAGTAATACAGAGGGGATTCATGCGCCGAATGAGAATGTGGATATTGAAGATGTGAAGAATGCCGCAAGAGTGTATTTAAGAACGTTTTGTGATGTATTGGAGGTCAAATAATGTATAAGTATTATAACCAAACAAATTATCCTCATGTGCTATATCCAATTGTAACGGATATGCCAGAATTAAAGCAGGATAAAGTAACCGTAAAACAGGCTGGCTGTGGCTTATGTGCAGCTTGTATGTTGGTAGAAAACTATACAGATCATAGTTTTCCATTGATTGATTGTTTAGAATTATCGATGGCGGTTGGAGGAAACCATTCTCCTGGCACGGATATGGATGTGTTGGCACCTCATGTCGCAAAGCGTTTTGGCTTAGAAGTGGTGTGTACAGATTCTGCAGATTTACTAGTCAACCATTTAAAAGCGGGTTATATGGCTATTGCGTGTGTGGCAGGGGATCGTCCAGAAGAAGATTATGTAGGCGTGTTTAGTCATGGTGGTCATTTTGTCACGGTTGTAGGTATCGATGAGCATGATGTGGTGACGATTCTTGATCCTTCACAGACGGAAGATAAATATGAGATTGAGGGTCGAAAAGAAAAGGTTCATGTGAATGGAAATGTTTTAACATGCAACGTTGACGTATTAACAATGGATTGTCGATATCGTGATCCTAAATATTATGAGGATGGTACATTTAAAAAGTATTTAGAGTTTGCGGGAAGTGAAGCCAATCGTAATCGGTATTGGTTGTTTAAATAGTTGGTGTAAAACATGAAAGATTATCGAGGCATGTATATTCAATAAATAAGGAAGGAAAAAGAATATTCATTAGAGGCATTGTCACATGGAATATGTTCGGTTTCTTATTTGTCTAAGATTGAAAATGGCGAAGTTTGTGCGAGTGATGAAATATTAAATTTATTACTGGAAAAATTAGGTGTTGAAATTATAGAAAATGAAAGCTTAGAGCATGTAAAAAAACTGTTATCGTCATTTTT
>CAVGPK010000091.1:0-6948 GCA_963631155.1 bacterium
GACAATAGTTGGGCTTGCCCCTGCGAAGATAGCTAGCTGCCGGGTCTTTTTTTTTACCCTTTTTTTATGATATAATGAGGCACAAAAGGGAGGTTATTTATGGATCAAAAATACATAACAATCCAAGGGGCAAGAGAAAATAACCTAAAAAATGTAAATTTAAAAATTCCAAGAAACAAACTTGTGATTATGACAGGTGTATCTGGAAGTGGAAAAACATCTTTGGCTTTTGACACAATATATGCTGAAGGACAAAGAAGATATATGGAATCATTGTCTGCATACGCAAGACAATTTTTAGGTAACAGTGAAAAACCTGAAGTCGATCAAATTGATGGTTTATCACCTGCTATTGCGATAGATCAAAAAACGACTTCAAATAATCCAAGATCGACAGTAGGAACTGTTACAGAAATATATGATTATTTACGTCTGCTTTATGCACGTATTGGTGTACCCTATTGTCCTGATCATCATATTCCAATTACCGGAAATACCATTAAAGAGATGGTTGATAAAATTATGGAATTACCCGATAAAACACGTTGCACCATTCTAAGCCCTGTTATTCAAGGAAAGAAGGGCACTCATAAAGATTTTATTGAGAAATGCGTTAAAGATGGATTTGTGCGAATTCGAGTCGATGGTGAAATAAAATATATAGAAGAACTAGAACCATTAAATAAAAATCAAAAACACTCTATAGATGTTGTCGTAGACCGAATAGTAAAATCAGATAATCGTTCAAGATTTCATGATTCTCTAGAAACAGCTTTAAAATTAAGTGATGGATTAGCCATTGTATTAACACCAGAATCTGAAACTTTATTTTCAAGCAATTATGCATGTAAAATATGTGGTTTTTCTGTACCTAAATTAGAACCAAGACTCTTTTCATTTAATGCGCCTTTTGGAGCTTGTCCAGACTGTAAAGGATTAGGCATTACCCAAAAAGTCGACTTATCGTTATTAATTCCAGATCCTAAAAAATCTATATCACAAGGAGGAATTCATTACTATAAAAATATTGTAAATACGGAAAATTTGGAATGGCAAAGAATTTATGCCCTTATTGATTACTATAAAATAGATATGGATACACCTATTCAAGATTTACCTAAGAAGCAACTAAACTATATATTATATGGTTCAGATGTACCTATTGCGTATAAACTCCATTCAAGATCTGGTATTGTGAGTACAAAATTAGAATATATTGAAGGCGTTTGTCCTATGATTGAAAGAAGATATATGGAAACAACGTCTCAAATGTCTCGAGATTGGTATGGATCTTTTTTAGCGGATGCACAATGTCCAACTTGTCATGGAGCAAGATTAAATAAACAAGCCCTATCTGTACAAGTGGGTGGGAAAAATATTTATGAATGGACACAAATGAGTATTTCTGAAGCTATTGAATTTATGGATCATTTAGAGTTGACGCCTACACAAGCCAAAATTGCAGAATTAGTTGTGAAAGAAATTAAAAATCGATTGTCTTTTTTAAATCATGTAGGATTAAATTATTTAACCTTAGATCGTTTGGCAAGTACTCTATCAGGTGGAGAAGCACAACGTATTCGTTTAGCCACTCAAATTGGCTCTCGCTTAACTGGCGTCATGTATGTCTTGGATGAGCCAAGTATTGGACTTCATCAAAGAGATAATGATCGTTTGATTTCAGCTTTAAAAGATATGCGAGATTTGGGAAATACATTAATCGTAGTTGAACACGATGAAGATACTATGCGTGCAAGTGATTATATTGTTGATGTTGGGCCAGGAGCAGGTGTGCATGGTGGACAAATTGTTGCGTGTGGAACGCCTGAAGAAGTTATGAAAAATGAAAATTCCATTACCGGAGCGTATTTAAGTGGAAGAAAGAAAATTGATGTTCCTGATGTTCGACGTAAGGGGAATGGGAAGAAATTAAAGGTTGTTCGTGCAAAACAAAACAATCTAAAAAATGTAAATGTGACTATTAAATTAGGTACATTTACTGTTGTGACAGGTGTTTCTGGAAGTGGTAAATCTTCTCTAGTTACAGATGTATTAACACATGGACTTCAACATGCACTTGGACGTTTAAGAATTAAGCCTGGACAATGTAAAGCAATTGAAGGTATTGAAAATATAGATAAAATCGTCGAAATTGGTCAAGATCCAATTGGTCGAACACCACGTTCAAATCCAGCAACATACACGGGTGTTTTTGATGATATTCGTGACTTGTTTGCGCAAACTAAAGAGGCTAAAATGCTTGGATATGATAAGGGACGTTTTTCTTTCAATGTGAAAGGTGGGCGTTGTGAAGCTTGTCAAGGCGATGGAATTTTACGGATTTCCATGCATTTTTTACCTGATGTCTATGTTCCTTGTGACCAATGTAATGGAACAAGATATAATGAAGAAACGCTACAAGTACACTATAAAGGAAAAACAATTTCTGATGTATTAGATATGACAGTGGAAGAGGCTCTTGAATTTTTTGGTAATGTATCTAAAATTAAACATAAACTTCAAACATTAAATGACGTGGGCCTTTCTTATATTAAGCTTGGACAGAGTGCTACAACTTTATCTGGAGGAGAGGCACAACGTGTCAAATTAGCGAGTGAACTTCAAAAGAAAGCCACGGGAAAGACGTTATTTGTGCTAGATGAGCCGACAACAGGCTTGCATAGTGATGATGTGAAAAAGTTAATTGAAGTTTTACAACGTCTTGTCGATCATGGAGATACAGTTTTAGTGATTGAACATAATTTAGATGTCATTAAATGTGCAGATCAAATTATTGATATGGGCCCTGAAGGTGGACAAAGCGGAGGTAATGTTGTGTGCACGGGAACACCAGAACAGGTGGCAGAGTGCAAAGAAAGTTATACGGGCCAATATTTAAAACCTCTATTAAAGAAAGGAGATTAACATGGCAAAAGCTACTGTACGAGATTTAATTAAAAAATTTAAATGGACAATTGTTTGTGGTGATTCAAACGCTTTTGATCGTCCTTTGGTACTTGCGGATACCAATCGTCCAGGACTAGAGCTTGCCGGTTATTTTCCAGATTCACAAACAAAACGTTTAATTGTATTAGGAGATAAAGAAATTGGATATATAGAAGGGCAGATGGATGAAATTAGTCAACGGCGATCTTTTGAATTTTTAACCGGTGATAATACACCATGTATTTTGATTTGTCGTGGACATGAGTGCCCTGAAATTTTAAAAGAGATTGCGATAAGAAAGAACTTTCCTGTATTTAAAACAGAACACCAAACATCTCATGCGATTGTGAGTATTACCAATTATTTGGATGAATGTTTGGCAGATTCTATTATTCTTCATGGAGAATTGGTTCGTGTACATGGTGTTGGTGTTTTAATAACAGGTAAGAGTGGTATGGGTAAAAGTGAAATTGCCTTGGAACTCATTAAACGAGGTCATCAATTGGTTGGCGATGATCGTATTGATTGTTACAAAATACATGATGAACTCATCGGACGTACAACATCTATGCTGGAGGGTTTTATGGAACTTAGAGGTGTAGGAATTATTAATGTAGGAAGAATGTATGGGGTTGGATCAATTGCGCATGAGGCTCAGATTGAACTTCAAATAGACTTAGAACCATTTGATGATTCGTATGAATATGATCGAGTAGGTATAGAAGAAAAAGAATATAGTGAATTATTGGGAATTAAAATTTTGAAAATTACAATTCCTGTATCTCAAGGTCGTCCAATGTCTACTGTTATAGAGACAGCCGTAACAAACTTCTTATTGTTGAAGGAAGGCTTAGATTCGGCTAAAGAATTTGAGGAAAGGGTACTATCTCAAATTTCAGAAAATAAAAAGGAGAAAGAATAGATGCATTTTTTTCCAAATACTAAGATTTTTGTTTCATTTGGAAGCTTTCAAATCACTTGGTATGCCATTTTTATCTTGACAGGTGCTTTATGTGCATATGAATTATGCCAAAAAACAATGAAAAAATGGGGATATTCAACGAGTGTTTTAGAAGATTATGTTTTTCCTATGCTTCTAATTGGTATATGTGGTGCTAGAATTTGGTATGTCATTTTTGAATGGTCTTACTATAGTAAGCATGTGAACGAAATTATTCAGATATGGAATGGTGGATTGGCTATTCATGGAGGTTTGATTGCAGGAACTCTTTTTAGCTACTTCTATTTTAAGAAAAAGAAGGTTTCCTTTCTGCGTATGTTTGATTTAATTATGCCAAACGTATTATTGGCGCAAGCTTTTGGTCGTTGGGGTAATTTTATGAATCAAGAAGCCTATGGTGGTGTTGTGAGTGAGTCGTATTTTCGATACTATCCATCTTTTATAAAGAAACAAATGTACATCAATGGAAATTATCATCAGCCTACTTTTTTATTTGAGAGTACATGTAATTTGATTGGCTTTGTTCTTATATCATTTGTATATCGTAAACATGGTTATAAACGTAGAGGCGATTGTGGATTCATGTATATGGTATGGTATGGCATGACTCGCTTTGTGATTGAAGGAATGCGAACAGATTCTTTGATGTTTTTTGGACTTCGTACTGCGCAACTTGTTTCTTTGGCTTTAATGATTGTTGGCTGTATTGGATTAAGCGGTGCTTTTCATAAACTATTTCATTGGTACAAAAAACCAGTCGTTTTATTTGATTTAGATGGTACGCTCATTGATAGTCAGCAATTGGTGTTTGAAACCTTTAAACAAGTGTTTAAGGAATTGAAACCAGACTATGAATTAACACAAGAAGAGTTATATTCATTTTTTGGCCCTACTTTGGAAGTGAGTTTTTCTAAACATTTTCCAAGTGATCAAGTTGAATCGGTCATAGAACGTTATCAACAAATCAATAAGGAACTTCACAATGATTTATTAGAAGAAATCCCACATGCGAAAGAAATGTTGGAAGAGCTTCAGAAATTAGATATTACTTGTGCTGTTGTATCTAATAAGCGTCATATGGTAGTAGAGCGTGGGCTTAAACAAACGGGACTCGATTCTTATTTTTCTGTTGTGTTAGGTAAGGAAGACTTGCCTAAGCCAAAACCGGATGCATCTGGCTTGATTGAAGCATGCAACTTGCTTCATACTGGACATGATGATTGTATCTATATTGGGGATAATGTAGGGGATGTTCAGGCTGCAAAAAATATGGCAGCATATTCTGTTGGCTTTAGTATGGATGAAAAACAAAAAGAAGCATTAAAGAATACGCATCCATGTCGTGTTATTGATGATTTGATGCAGTTGGTCGATATTTGTAAGGAGGAACGTGCATGGAGCGACAATATGATTTGGTAATTATTGGAGCAGGGCCTGCAGGATTATCGGCAGGAATCTATGGTTCTAGGGCTGGATTAAAAACGTTGATTTTAGAAAATGGAGCACCTGGAGGAAAGTTAATTAAAACGTATCATATCTCAAATTATCCAGGTATTGCCAATGTTGAAGGAACAAAGCTTGCGATGGATATGTTAGAACAAGCTACATCTTTTGGCGCTGAATATGCGTATGGCGAAGTTAGTGGCGTGGATGAAAATAAAAATGTATATTTAAAGGATGGAAGCTGTATTGAGGCGAAAGCTGTGATTTTGGCAACAGGAACGAAAGAAAGAATGTTGAATATTCCAGGAGAAAAAGAAAATCTTGGACGTGGCGTTTCTTTTTGTGCAGTTTGTGATGGAGCTTTTTTTAGAGATAAAGATGTCGTCGTCATTGGTGGGGGAAATTCAGCTTTAGAAGAATCACTATATTTGGCAAATCTTGTAAAGAGTGTGACGATTGTGATTCGAAGAGATGTTTTCCGTGCTGAAAAACAGATTCAAGATCAAATTGAATCAAATGATAAAATAAATGTTTTAAAGAAACATGTTCCTAAAGAAATATTGAGCGAAGATCATAAAGTATCAGGTATTGTTTTAGAGGATGTAAATACAAAAGAATGTACTACACTTTCTTGTTCAGCTGTATTCCCTTATGTAGGTCAAGATCCTTTGACGGATTGTGTAAAGGATTTAGGGATTTTAAATGAGCAAGGATATGTTTTGGTGGATGAAAATCGTGAAACCAAAATTCCTGGTATTTATGCGGCTGGAGATGTGATTGAAAAAGAATTGCGTCAAGTTGTAACCGCATGTAATGATGGTGCGATTGCCGCGCAGCATGCGTTTCATGAAATTGTCTGAAAAGGCTTACATTTTACCTTGAATATAGACAAAAAAAGTGCTTTAATAAAAGTACAAAGATTCGAGGTGTATATAATATGATGCCAAATGAGGCGATTGCGAAAGTAATGGATGCCTATTATAATGTTACAGGATTAAGGTGTTACTTTATTCAAGATGAACTTGAAATTAGTACGGCAAAGGAGAAAAACTTCTTTTGTAAATGCTTGAAGACGAGCTCTTCTGCTTTGAAACAATGTGATGAGTGTACAATAGAAAATTATACCAACGCACTAAAATCTAATGAGGTTCAAAAGTATGCTTGTCATGCAGGTCTTGTTAAGTGGAGTGTTCCTGTAAAATTCAAAGATTTTGAAGGTGTTATTGTGAGTGAAGGTGTTATCACAAAACAACAATCTTTAGAAGCTGAACAATGGGTGAACCATTTAGCAGAAACATATAATGTATCAAGACCGATTTTACTACAGAATTACACAAAAGTCGTTGTGATGACGGAAGATCAGGTTGAACAAAGTATTCGTTTGATGGAAGATTTACTAGGTTACTACAAGGCATTAATTGAGAGCTAAGCTCTCAATTTTTTATAATAATATTACTAACAAGGAGAGGGCAAAAATATGAAATTAAAGAAGATATTGGGTTGTATATTTAGTTTAGGATTGTTGTTGAGTCCAATTTCAGTTCATGCAGAAGAGGATGCAGGTTATGTAGCGTATGCGATTGAAGGAAATCGAGTGT
>CAVGPK010000092.1:0-6918 GCA_963631155.1 bacterium
TTTACATATTAGAAAGAGAGTTTCGAATATGAAAGTTAAACGAGGAGAAATCTATCTAGCTAATTTAAATGATGCCTATGGAAGTGAACAAGCAAGAGTTAGACCTGTTGTTATTATTCAAAATAACCTGGGAAATAAACATAGTCCAACAACCATTGTTGCTTGTCTTTCTAGCAAGGTTAATACTAAAGCACACCTTCCAACACATTACTTAATTCGCTACAACAAAGATTTAAAATATCAATCCATTGTCATGTTAGAACAAATCAAAGTCATTGATAAATCACGATTATTAAAGAAAATCACAAAACTCGATAAAAGACAGATGGCAGCGATTGATTACAAAATTAAAACAAGTCTTGCGCTTCACAACCATGGTTTGCATGTGTGAATGTGTATTTAAAAACAACTATAACATCATTGAAAGGAGAAATGTTTTATGCAAGAAAGAAGATTTTTATCAGCAAAAGAGGTCGCAGAAATCATGGGAAGGTCAGAGTCATTTGCACATAAATATATTTGCCTTCTCAATGAAGAACTAGAAAAGAAGGGATATCTTACTGTTAAAGGAAGAGTTGTTAGTACTTATTTCTATGAACGCTTCTTTGGTAAGGACAATGAAACAAAGGAAAACAAATATGTCCATATACAAAGATAAACAAAGAAATACTTGGTTTGTGGTTTCACGATATAAAGATTGGACTGGCAAAGTTAAACAAACTACAAAACGTGGTTTTAAAACTAGATATGATGCTCAAAGATATGAATTATCATTCATTGATAAGAAGAAAGATACTACAGACATCTTATTTAAGAACTTTGTTGAAATCTATCTAGAATCTATGGAACACCGTATTAAAGAGAATACGCTAATAACCAAACAAAATATCTTTAAGTATCAAATTGTTCCCTATTTTGGTGAAATGAAACTAGATGAAATTACACCCAAAGAAATCATTCATTGGCAAAATCAAATCATGAAAGATAACAATTACAAACAAACTTATCTTAAAACGATTCATAACCAACTTAGTGCATTATTTAACTATGCTGTTAGATTCTATGGATTAAAAAACAATCCCGCTAGACTTGCTGGTAACATGGGAAAAGAAGAAGTGACTGAAATGAAATTTTGGACTAAAGAAGAATATCTTACTTTTTCTAGATCCATGATGAAAAAAGAAGAAAGTTATTATGCCTTTGAGATCTTATATTGGTGCGGTATACGTCTTGGTGAATTGCTTGCCTTAACATATGAAGATTTTGATTTTGAAAAGAAAACTTTAAGAATCAATAAATCTTATCAGCATATTAAAGGTAGAGATCTTATCACAACACCAAAAACTAAAAGAAGTAATCGTGTATTAACACTACCTGATTTTCTAGCCGATGAGATGAAAGATTATATTTCTAGACTTCCCTACTTAAAAGTAGATGACCGTATCTTTTCAATCACTAAATCTGGTCTTCACCATGAAATGGATCGAGGATGCAAAGAAACAGGTGTTAAAAGAATACGAATCCATGATTTAAGACACTCCCACGTATCAATGCTGATTGAAATGGGATTTAGTGCAGTAGATATTGCCAATCGTGTAGGACATGAAAGTGTTAAAGTAACCTATCGATATGCACATATGTTTCCTAATAAAGATCTTATGATTGCTGAAAAATTAAACATTTCAAGAAATGGTGAAAAAGATGAGCAAGAAGAACCAAGATCGAAAAGGGAGACTTAGAAACGTAATTGTAGGATTTAGAATGTCTGAAGAGGAAGTAGATATGTTAAATCGTAGAGTCTTGATTTCAGGACTTACTAAACAAGATTTCATAATCAATTCTTTACTAGGAAAAGAAGTAGCTGTATATGGAAATCCATATGTATTCAGAAGTCTACAAAATGAACTTATTAAGTTTATCAATCTTTACGGCAAAGGATTAGAAGATGAAAATGATGATGAAATGCTTGAATTAACATTAAAAACGATACTTGCGATGCGAAAAAAGGGAAAAACTGAAGTTTATCCTCGTTAAGCAAAACCTCATGAAAGCCTTATTTTAAAGGCTTTTTTAATGTTTTATAGAACATCAAAACCATGGCTAACCTTAGGTTAACAAGTTATGCTATTTTTGGCCAAAAACGCCCTAAAATTGCTCAATTTTGCCTAAAATTCTCTGAAATTTGCCCAATTTTCACTAAAAAGTGCGATTTTGGACCTTTCTGAAAGCCTTTAGTTAAGGGATGATATACAAATATTGTTTTCAAAATGTTTTCATCAGCTATTAAGGCATTAAAAAAGTCCCTTGGATAAAGGACTTTCTTCATTTTTGATATTATTCAAACTCAATTGTTCCAGGAGGCTTACTTGTTAAATCATACATTACACGATTCACACCACGAACCTCATTAATGATTCTTGACATTACCTTATTCAATACTTCATAAGGAATCTGAGCAGATTCAGCCGTCATAAAATCAATCGTATTTACAGCTCTTAAGGCAATCGCATAATCATACGTTCTTTCATCACCCATAACACCAACTGAACGCATATTTGTAAGTGCGGCAAAATATTGACCAATCGAACGATCAAGTCCAGCATTGGCAATTTCTTCACGATAAATCGCATCAGCATCTTGCACAATACGAACCTTGTCCGCTGTAACCTCACCAATGATACGAATACCAAGACCAGGTCCTGGGAATGGTTGTCTAAACACTAAATATTCAGGGATTCCAAGCTCTAAACCTGCCTTACGAACTTCATCCTTAAACAAATCACGTAAAGGCTCAATAATCTCTTTAAAATCCACATGATCAGGAAGACCACCCACATTATGATGAGACTTAATAACAGCACTCTCGCCACCAAGTCCACTCTCAACAACATCTGGATAAATCGTACCTTGAACTAAGAAATCAACCTTACCAATCTTCTTAGCCTCTTCCTCAAACACACGAATAAATTCTTCACCAATAATCTTACGCTTCGCTTCAGGTTCTGTAACACCCTTCAACTTCGAATAATATCTCTCTTGCGCATTAACACGAATAAAGTTCAACTCATAAGGACCTTCAGGACCAAATACAGCCTCAACTTCATCCCCCTCATTCTTACGTAGTAAACCATGATCCACAAATACACATGTCAATTGGTTTCCAATCGCCTTTGATAAAAGAACAGCCGCAACACTAGAGTCAACTCCACCACTCAAAGCACAAAGCACCTTACCAGTACCCACTTTTTCGCGAATCGCCTTAATCTGTTCTTCAACAAAGTTATCCATTCTCCAATCACCACTACATCCACAAACACCACGAACAAAGTTATACAACATCTTTGAACCTTCTTGTGTATGTAAAACTTCAGGATGGAATTGAATCGCATACAAACCCTTATCCGCATTTTCAGCCGAAGCACAAGGACAATTATCCGTATGAGATGTAATCTCAAATCCAGGCGCAATCTGAGAAATATAATCAAAATGAGACATCCAACAAATTGTCTTCTCACTCACACCCTCAAACACTTTAGAAGAAGTCTTATCAATCAAAACTTCTGTCTTACCATATTCACGAGCATCTGCCTTCTCAACTTTTCCACCCAAAACATGCATCATCAATTGAGCCCCATAACAAAGACCTAACACAGGAATTCCTAGCTCAAATAATTCCTTAGAATACGTTGGTGAATTTTCTTCATAACAACTATTTGGACCACCCGTCAAAATAATTCCCTTCGGATTCATTGCTTTGATTTTCTCTAAATCCGTCTTATAAGAATAGATTTCACAATATACATTACATTCACGAACACGACGAGCAACCAATTGGTTATATTGCCCACCAAAATCAAGAACAATAACTAACTCTTTTTTCATTTTGTCCTCCTAAATTTTATCTAAACACTATTATAAAGTAGCCTACCCCTATTTACAAACTACTCCGCAATTTTTTTCAAATAATCACGCACATCCAATAAACTCTCACAAGTCAATTGAACATACTTTGACATCTCTTCATCCACACTAATCTGATCCGGAACAAAAATAGAACGCATGCCCGCACGACTTGCCGCCATGATACCATGCTTACTATCCTCCAACACCAAACAATTCTCAGGTGCTACACTCAATAAATCACTTGCCGCCAAGAAAATATCAGGAGCCGGCTTAGAACGATAGCCATCTTTACCTGAAACTATCACGTTTGGATTGATGTCAAAACCAGCATGAGATAAAAATTTAATAATCGCATCCTTCGCTGAACTAGACGCAATCGCAAAAGGGATCTCATTCTCATGTAAATAAGTAACCAATTCCTTTAAACCCTTCTTATTTGCACTTCCCGGCTCTTTAAAATATTCAAAGAAATAATTCAAACGATCCTTCTGAATTTCTTCCATAACACGAGTGACTCCAGGATACAACGATTCATACTCTTTCACCCTTCTAGAATCACAACCAATAAGCTTCACACAAAAATCATCCGGACAATTAACACCCATTTTTTGTTTCATATCCTTAAACTCATCCTTAAACATGACTTCTGTATTAAACATCAAACCATCCATATCAAAAATAACACCCTTGATATTTGGCTTTCTAAAATACTCAATCAAACATTGCGTACCCAAATCAGAATAACCACGATCCATTAAATCTACATATTCATTTAAAACCTTATTTACACCATTTAAAGGCAATGTTGTCTCTTGAAGAGCAATATTTAAATCTTTGACAAAATGCTTCACATAAAAACCAGGTGCATAATCTTCATCCAACATCTTCTGACCTTGAAAATCCAATTGTTTAGAGCCGGCAGCCCCATTTCTTAAAAAACGATAGACAAACGATTCATCCACACCTTTACAATCCAAATACGACATAGCCTCACAAATTCCCTGTAACGTATTGGCAATCATAATCTGATTAGCCGCCTTAACATGCTGACCACACCCTGCACTTCCACAATATTCAATTTGAGATCCGAAAGCCTCAAAAATGGGCATACAAGATTCAAAAGTATCCTTTTCGCCACCGACAAGAACCGTTAAAGTACCCGCTTTAGCCCCACTATCACCACCAGTAACAGGAGCATCCAATATAGAAACACCAAACTTTTTTCCCAACTCATACAATGTTTTGGCAAGACTAGGAGAAGAAGTCGTAAAATCTATACAAATCTTCCCCGGCTCAATCGAATCAAAAATCGTATCATAAACCTCTTTAACATCGCTCACAAAGCCAACCATCGTGCAAATCACATCACAACTATGCACCAAAGAAGCAATACTACTTTCCATACTGCAACCGGCATTCTTCGCATCCATCACCTTTTCAGGATGACGCGCATACACATGAACATCATGTCCCGCCTTCAATAAATGTACAACCATAGGCTGACCCATAATGCCTGCACCAATCCAACCAATCCTCATATCATTTATCTCCCTTCAATATCGATCCTGACTGTTGAATGATAAATCGTATAATATCAAACAAAAATCGAATTTCTTCCGCACTTAATGCACGCAGCTCTTTCAAGCCAGATAAAGCTTGTCTTAGCGACAAATCGCTCATATCTGAAATTGTATAAATTTCCATCTTGTCAAAAAACACACCAATCAAGTCTGTATATTCTTTTCTTTGTTCCAAGTTTTTTGAAAACAACAATTCATCAATACGCTTTAAAACTTCATCACTCTCACCAGAAAGCTGGTCTGCATATTTAAAATCATTATAACCTACGCTCCAATTAAAAGTATCATGCTGAATAAGACCATGCTCCCTAGCATCCAAAATTCTATACTCTTCTTTATGCTCTAACACACGACCAATAATACTTCCTTTTGGAATATAATTCACAATTTTATCCGGATTTAACCCCTCCCAAAAACCTGGCAAAAATCCATTTCCATCAAAACTAACGACACCCTCTATACAAGAAGAATCTATTTCACCTTTCAAATAAGCATACATCGCAAGGTTGCCACCCTTGCTATGACCCGTCACAAAAACTCTAGGCAACACTTCTCTCCTTTTCAAACCAAAAAAAGAAGTTTCGACCTTTCTATTCTCATTCACAACATCCTCTAAATATTCCTTTGCCAAAATCTGACAAGGAAGATTTGATGTATGTGTCATCAACAAATTTTCTTTCCAACCCGTAATACTCGAATCCGTACCACGATATGCGACCACAAGACTTTGATCCTCCAATACAAAAGTAATAGCTCCAAACTGAATCAATTCTTCTGCACTAAATTTTTCCCGATAACACTTCATCTTAATATTTTTAAAACGCTCACTATCCATCAATGCATTCACTAAATTTGGAAGATTCTTTGAAAATAAAAAACGCCTTTCCATCTGCTCACTATCCCGAACTTGAAAATATTCTCTACAAGCATCCACCAATAATTTTTCTTCATCCTCTATAATTCCGTTCCAATCCAGATAAGCTAAATCGGCCAAAACCAATAAATCAACCTTATTAAATGGACATGTTTGAAAGGAAATATCCTTACGCAAATTTACATAATTCAATAAATTTTCCATACGCAACCTCACACCCAAGATTTTACAATACCCAATACCATACATCAACAAAAAACAGAAAAGCTCAGAACAATAAAGTTCTAAGCTTGATATTGTATTAAGATTTAATTTAACTCTTTAAAATCATTTCGATTTCATTCGTCGTTTTACTTAATGCTTGGGCAATATCAACAACAGACATTGTTTTGGAAAGTGTTTTAATCACTTCATTCTGTCCTTGCTCTATACCACGTGCCTCACCTTGTTTAATTCCACGTTCTAATCCTCGATTCTCAATCTTTCTTGCCCATGCCTTTTCTGCTTCACACATATCAACGTCCTCCTCTTCTTCATTTTGTACTAGCCATTCAGAATTAG
>CAVGPK010000093.1:0-6877 GCA_963631155.1 bacterium
AACACCATATGAAGTCTACTATTCAACTGTGTTGCAATTAACTTGACAATTCGGGACTAAAAAAGACATTCCATATTGGAATGTCAAAATCTCTAAATATCAATATCATGTAGGATTTTTTCAATACGATTTCCCTGCTCTAAACTTGTATCTTGAATAAAAATTAATTCAGGCATCTTACGTATCTTAATTTTTTTAGCTACACTAGAACGAATAAAACCTTTTGATTGATTTAATACTTTCATTCCAGCATCATTTCTTCCCTGTTTACCTAAGAATGTAACATATACTTTTGCTTGTGATAAATCATTTGTACATTGAACATCCGTAACAGTTACAAAACCTAGTTTAGGATTTTTCAATTCAAATTGTAGAATATGTGATATTTCTCTTTGAATTGTCATATCCATACGTTCTGTTTTTAATGACATAATTATTCTTCCACTTCTTGATCTTCGAATGCTTCAAAAATATCATTCTCTTTTATATCATTGTAATTTTCGATAGTCATACCACATTCATATCCACTTAAAACTTCTTTTACATCATTTTCAAAACGACGAAGAGAACCAAGTTTACCAGTATAAACTACAATTCCATCACGAATCAAACGAACTTTACAATCACGTTTCATTTTACCATCAGTAACCATACATCCAGCAATCGTACCAACTTTAGAAACCTTATAAATTTGACGTACCTCAGCCTGTCCAATGACAACTTCTTCATAGACTGGAGCAAGTAAACCTTTCATTGCTGCTTGTAATTCTTCTAATGCTTTATAAATAATATTATGTAGACGAATATCTACGCCTTCCTCTTCTGCTTTTTTCCGAATAGCAGCAGTAGGACGAATATTAAATCCATAAATTAAAGCATTCGAAGCGCTAGCAAGTAAAATATCGGACTCCGTAATTGTACCAACAGTTGAACGAATAACGTTAACCCTAACATTTCCTTCGACTTCCAATTTTTCCATACTCGCCTTTAATGCTTCGGCTGAACCTTGAACATCAGCCTTAATTAAAACATTAATTTCTTGTACATCACCTTCATCAATTTTCTTAGCTAAATCTTCTAAAGACATTGCACTTGAAGAGTTACGTTCTTTTTCAATTTGTTTATCCAAACGGCTATTTGCGATTTCTGCAGCCTTTTTATAATTGTCATATGACATGAAAACATCACCAGCGCGAGGTACTTCATTCAAACCAATGATTTCAACAGGACAACTAGGTCCCGCTGTTTTAATTTCCATTCCGCGATCATTTGTCATCTTACGAACACGACCATAAGAAGTTCCAACAACAACGCTATCACCTGTATGTAATGTACCACGTTGAACTAATAAAGTTGCAACAGGTCCACGACCTTTATCTAATTTTGCTTCAATTACAGTACCTGATGCATTTTGATCTGGATTCGCCTTTAATTCTTGCATGTCAGCAACAAGAAGCATAGTTTCTAATAAATCCTGTACTCCATCACCTTTCTTGGCAGAAATTTGAGCAAAAATAGTATCTCCACCCCATTCTTCAGGCATGATTCCTAATTCACTCATTTCTGACATAATACGATCTGGATTGGCTCCAGGTTTATCAATTTTATTTACAGCAACTACAATTGGAACACCAGCAGCCTTGGCATGATCAATAGCTTCCTTCGTTTGTGGCATAACACCATCATCAGCAGCAACCACAATAATAACAATATCTGTAACTTCAGCTCCACGAGCACGCATAGCTGTAAAAGCTTCATGACCAGGTGTATCCAAAAAAGTTACTTTTCTTCCTTTAACAGCAACTTGGTAGGCACCAATATGTTGTGTAATACCACCAAATTCACCTTCCGTAACATTTGTTTTACGAATCGTGTCAAGTAAAGTTGTTTTTCCATGATCAACATGTCCCATAATCGTGACAACTGGAGGACGAGGAACTAATTTAGATTCATCCTCTTCAATGTTTAAGATCTGCTCTTCAATGTCATCTTCTGCAACCACAACTTCCTTATGAACTTCTACATTGAATTCCATGCAAATAAGTTCAATATCCTCATCAGATAAAATTGTGTTGATTGTAGACATATTTCCCATCATAAACAAAAACTTTATGATTTCAGAACTGTTTTTGTGAAGCAATTGAGCCAATTGGCCTACAGTAATTTGTTCACTGTATGTAATTTCCTTAACAGCCACTTCTTTTTTAGGAGCACTTGTTTGATGAGGTGCTTTGTTTCCTTTACGATTTGGTTTTTTCTTTTGCTTGTTGTTGTAAGCCATCCAATCACCTAACCTTTCATTTTTTTTAATATAGCTGCGGCAAAGCCATCATCTAAGATGGCAATTGCCGATAATTTAGAATAAGAAACATCTTCAAGAACATCAGATTCTACTAATATATAAGGTATATGGTAATAAGTACTTTTATCTTGTACTTTTTTTAAAGTGTTTTTACCACAAGTACTCGAAACAATAACTAATTTTGCTTGTTGTTTTTGAATACTCGCAAGAAGTTTGTCTCCTTTGGCAACCTTACCTGCTTTTATACATAGCTGAATTAAATTTGTGACTTTATTTCTCATTTTGAATCAATTTTTCCAATTCCAAATAAATCTCATCTGGAATCTCAACTTCTAAAGCTCTTTGTAAAGCTTTATTCTTCTTAGCTAAAGCCAATGTGTCTAAACTTTTAGAAATATAAGCACCATGTCCATTTTTCTTTCCTGTTACATCAATTTCAATTGTTTGTTCAGGTGTACGAACAATGCGTATTAAATCTTTTTTTGGATATCTTTCTTGTGTTATAACACATTTTCTCATCGGAATTTTACGCATATAAAACTCCTAGTCATCATAATATTCATCATATTCTTCATAGTCGACATCTTCATCCCAAGAATTTTCGTCTTCATATTCTTGTTCCTCAATTTCGGCTAACTCTTCCTCAGAATAGATTGGCTTCATATTTTCGAAATTTGATTTATGAATTTCGATTGGTTTTTCTTTTTCAACAACCTCTTCCTTTTTAGGTTTTGGTTTAGAAACAACCTTTTCTTCTCTTTTTGCAGCTCCTGCTAATGATTCAAACTTAGATGTATATTCCTTAACTTCAATACCTTTTTCTTTACGTTTTTCTTTTGCGATTTTGGCTGCAATTTCCATTTCATCAATTTCTTTTTCAGTAGCCTCTTTTTCAACATTTTCTTTTTCAAATAATGTTTCTTCACTACTATCTTCTAAATGATCTACTTCTTCATCTTCATATGTGAAATCAATTTCATCAATATTTTCAATCTCATCTGTTGAATGTTTTAATTCATCAATCTTTTGTTGTTGTTTATAAGCACGTTCTTTCGCTTTTTCTTCTTCATATTCTTTTTGCATTTGTTCAGAAATAGCTAAATAATCAATGCCTAATTCATCCATTTCACTTTGAGATTTAATATCAATTTTATGGTTTGTTAATTTTACAGCTAAACGAGCATTTTTTCCACGCTTACCAATAGCTAAAGACAATTGATGATCTGGAACGACAACAATTAATCCATCTTTGACATTTTCATTTGGAATAACTGCAATACCTTCACTTGGACTTAAGGCATTAGAAATTAATTCACTAATATTATCAGACCATTCAAAAATATCAATTTTTTCACCATTTAATTCATTAATAATCGTTTGTACACGACTACCTCTTGGTCCAATACATGCTCCAATTGGATCTATATTTTCATTGTGAGAATATACTGCTATCTTACATCTTTCTCCTGGATCACGAGCAATAGCTTTAATTTCAATAATACCATTGTAAATTTCAGGCACTTCACGTTCAAATAAGCGACGAACAAAAACAGGAGTTGCACGACTCACTAATACTTGTGCGCCTTTTGTTTCTTTATTCACTTCGGTAATCACAACCAAAATCTTTTGACCTTCTTTATACACTTCAGTAGGGATTTGTTGCGATTTTTTCATAACTGCAAACGTTTTACCAATATTTACAATCACAAATTTTTCTTCAACCGTTTCGACTGTACCAAAAACCATTTCATCAACTTTATCACAATATTCTTCATATACTTGTGTTTTTTCAGCCTCACGAATTTTTTGTTTCATAACATTCTTTGCTAAAACAACAGCAGCTCGATCAAAAGTCTTAAAATCAGCCTCTTCATCAAGAATATCTCCTAATGATGCATTTGGATTTATTGCTTTTGCATCTTCTAAGGATATTTGCAATTCAGAATCTTCAACTTCATTTACAACAACACGCTCATGGTAAATATGAATAATTCCTTTCACAATTTCAACACGTACAAAAGATTCTCTTCCTGTTACATCAATAACACCAGCATCGTTGATACCAATATGTTTTTGATACGCTTTTTTCAAAGCTTCTTTCAAAGCTTCTTCAACAATATCTTTTGATAATTGACGATCCGCTTCAATTCCTTGCAAAGCTTTTGTTAAATTTTCAACCTTTAATTTCATTTTTAAACATTCTCCTATACTTTTACAGCTGTTCTAATCAATCCTAGATTATCTTTTTCAATAGCAATCTTTTTCAAACGAGTTTTATCACGATAAGAAATAATGACTTCATTATCATTAGTATCAATCAAATCGCCAATCACGTGATCTAAACCATCTTTAGGATTTTTTAATTTTACAAAAACGTATTGACCAATAGCTCTTTGAATTTGTTCATCTGTTTTCAGTTCTCTTTCAGCACCAGGTGAACATACCTCTAACATATATTCCTTACCATACCAGTCTTTGGAATCAAGCATTTCACCAATCGCATCTGAGCATGATGCACACGTATCTAAATCCACTTGTCCATTATCTTTCTCAATAGAAATGCGTAATAATGGAGTTGACTGATTTGTTAGCCATTCTACTTCATATAAATGACATTCCTTTGATGCTAGTACTTCCTCAATCCATTCTTTTAGATTGTCCATTCGTTTTCTCCTTTTTTACAAAACTTAAGGAGTGGTTTGACCACTCCTTTTATTTCTATCAACAATTTTATACCATAAATCGGCTTAAAATGCAACAACTATATTGAATCCGCAATCTTCATTTTCTCACGAATACTTTCACAACAAGATTTAAAAGCATTTAATTCTGAATCCGTTAAATTTAATTCAATAATTTTTTCAATTCCATTTTTACCAACAACACATGGAACACCAGCGTATACATTTTCCTGTCCATATTTTCCATTTAAAGGAACTGAACAAGGAATGATTTTCTTTTCATCATGTAATACGGCATAAACATCTTCTACTACACAACATGTGATCGCATATTCTGTGCAACCTTTACCATTAAAGACAACCCAACCGCCTTGAATAGCCTTCTTTTGAAGTTCATCTGTATCAAAATGATATCCAGCCTCTTCCTTGCTTAAGCCACCAAAACGAACATTTGACCAAGGACAAATTTGACTATTTCCATGTTCTCCAATCATATAGGCACAAATAGATTTAGAATTGACTCCAGTTGCATTTTCAAGTTGAGCAATTAAACGAGCTGTATCAAGTCCAGTTCCTGTTCCAAATACTCTTTCTTCTTCTAAATTTAAGCCCTTTGCAAACTCACGAGTTGTCACATCATTAGGATTAGTAGCATTAATAAAAACTCCTTTAAATCCACTTTTATTTATTTTCTTTACACATTCGCGAATAATTGGAATTGTAAAATTTAATTCAGCATTACGATTATGTGTTTCCTTTAATAAACTAGGATTTCCTAAAGCACTAATCACAATATCACAATCTTTTAAATCTGAATAATCCCCAACTTTAACCAAAGTTTTATGAGGCAAATATAGAGAAGCATCAAACATATCTTGCGCTTCAGATGCGATTTTAGCTTCATTTATATCGATTAAAACAATCTCATCGCAAATTCCTCTTAAAGCTAGAGTATATAAAATATGTGCACCAACACGTCCTATTCCAATAATTCCAATCTTAGTCATTGTAAAAACTCCTATTTGTTATCTTCCAATTCGATATGACGAATAATAATTGTTTTAATCAATTCAGCTGCAAGTTTTGGATCATCATTACAAACAATGTATTTATATTGAGATACCATCTTCATTTCATTACTTGCCTTCGCCAAGCGCTGTTGAATAATTTCTTCCGGTTCCGTACTACGTCCACGAATACGTCTTTCTAGTTCATCCATTGAAGGTGGTATGATAAAAATTGAAATCGCATCTGCACATTTTTCTTGTACTTGTATGGCTCCTTGTACTTCAATTTCCAATAAAACATTTTTTCCTTCATCCCTTAATCGGTTTACTTCTTTTAATGGAGTCCCATAATAATTTCCAACAAATTCAGCCCATTCCAAAAGTTCACCATTTTTAATTGCTTTTTCAAAATCTTCACGTGTTGAAAAAAAGTAATCTTTTCCATCAACCTCGCCCTTACGTGGTTTACGAGTTGTCATAGATGTTGAATAAGCTAAATGCAATCTTTCATCCGTTTCGAAATATTTACGAATAGTCCCTTTTCCTACACCGCTTGGGCCACTCAAAATAATTAATAAACCTCTATTCATTTTTTTGCTCTCTTTCTCTTTTCATCCATTTTACAAGCCGAATTGATGTGTGTCAACAATACATGTTATAATATAAAACATTGAAAGAAGGACAAATATGGCTATAGACGGATTATTTTTATCTAACATACAAAATCAACTCCAAAAACTTACACCTTGTAAAATTGGAAAGATACAAAACATAAGTGACGAAGAGATATTATTTCATTTACATACAAGAAATAGTGGGAATCAAAAGCTAGTTATTAATGTTCATTCAAATACGAATCGAATTTACATTGCGGACTATATTCCTTC
>CAVGPK010000094.1:0-6870 GCA_963631155.1 bacterium
CAGAATCTGATTTGGCTTGCACTGTAATCTCATGTTTTGCTTCAAATTTAGCATAATAAGTAAGCTCTTGGCCTTCACTCCAAGTTCCACTTGGCTTTAAAGTCTCTTCTTCACTCACTAGAGTTTTACAATCTTCATCGGAATACCACCCAACGAAGTAATAACCATCACTTGCAGAGGCCGTTGCCCCTTTAGCTTCACCAGTTTCTGGATTAAAGCTTTCATCGTCTTTTGATACTGTACCGTTGCCCAAAGATTCATATCTAATCGTTACATCATCTTTTTTAGCAATCTTGATATAAACTGTAGTTCCATCTGTTACTATTGTTTCTCCAGGAATCCATTCATTTTTCATTTCGCTATCTGTATAATAACCGACAAGTTTATATCCATCTGGAATTTGTAAATTTCTAGGTGCAATTGCTGTAGAACCATTGATATATGTTCTTTCATCAACCTTTGTTCCATCTTTTGCATCACCTGTTGTAATTCCATTGTTACCCGTTACATACTTAATAACACTTGTATTAAAATGCAAATCTAAGTGATACTCAACAGTTTGATCTTCAAAACCATAATGAGTATCTTTAAAATATCCAAAGTTTGTTAGACCAGAACCCCACCATTTATTTAAATCGCCAGTAGCTTGACTTAAATATGATGCAATAGAATTCCCTTTGTTCGCTGCATATTTACCTATCAAAGTCGTTGTATCTATAGAACCAAGAGCAGCTTTTAATTTTGACCAATCACGATCTGAATTAATCATGCTTGAGCTTTTTTTGTTCTTGCCATAAAAGAAATTAGCAGATACCATAATTTCTCCCACTGGGAAATAGCCGTTGTTATCTAACGTACTCTTATCAATACCAAGAACTTTTAAAGCCTCATCAGAATAGCCTTTGCCATTAACATAAACATATGCTTTAACAGGTTCATTACTAGTTATATTAATAGTAAATTCATCATAATTAGATCCGTGATAGTTTTGTCTGTAATAATGTCTAACAACAGCTGTACCTTCTGCTTTAGCGTAACATATTCCTTTACTACCAGAAAAATTATTTAGTGAAACTACGTCCTTTCCAGATTCAACTTTCCAAGCATGATAATATTTTTCATCTCCAGGAGACTCAGAGCCTTGTAATTCTATAGTATCGCCAACACTTGCAAAATGTTGTTCTTCTTTACCATCATGCCATTTAGCAACTTCAATATCTTCTTCACTGCTTCCAAACTTTTGAGATAATTGATCCTGTTGAGATTGTGACATTTTTGAAATAATATCATTTAAATTAGGATATTTTTCATACAAAGCATCCATCTCATCCACAGAAACACTCATTAGATAATTGAACCACTCATCTACACTCATCTCATTAGAACGATTCTCTTCTTGTGAAGAATCTTCATTATTTTCTTCAACGACAAGTTCTTTTTGTTCATTCTGAACTTCCGTCTCTTCAACCGGTTGCTCTACTGTTTGAACTTCAACCTCTTCAGAAGGCTGTTCTGTCGTAGTCGTTTCAACCTCTTGTTCAGGACTTACCTCATCCGCCAACGCATTTAAATAATACGAATCAGCTAATCCAAACTGAATACTCATCGCAAGCGATAAGGCAACCGCAAATCCTTTCTTTAGGTTTTTCATATAAACCCCTCCTATACCCTTTGCACTAATAGTATAGGACAAACCTAGTTATAAAAAGGTTAGAAAATCATAAATTCTTACATTTACTATTAAACCAAAAAAAGACTCCAAACAGAGTCTTATCTATCACGAACAATAGAAATCCATAGTGAATTTTGAGGAAGGAGCATTGATTTCCATTGACGTAAACATTTAGTACATAGTTATGATACCATATGTTTCAATTATTTTCAAACATTATTTGTAAAATATTTTCATTTTAATGTAAATATTTTCTTACAACAAAACAAGAAGACAAGCCAACACACTCAACACCACAACAACCACAACAGGAAAGCCTCTTAGTGAAGCCAAAACAGCCACAATTACCCCTACAATACCAACCCAAATATTTGTATCAATTGTAAATACAGAAGGAAAAATAAGAGCCGTCATAGCCGTATAAGGAATTAGTTGTAAAAAGAGTCTGGCTTTTTTTGAAAGCTTTATCTTATCCATTAAAATAGCCGGTAACATTCTAGGAATGTATGTTACTAAAAACAAGAAGAATATCAATACTATAAAATTCATTCTAAATCCTCCTCTTTGATGAAAGTCATCCCAATAAGAGCAGAAACAAGACAGCTTAAAATCATAGATAATGAGCTTGATAAAAACAAATTAAACAAATAACTTAAAGCTATTGTGATCAACACAACATAAAAAAGGCGTATTGATTTTTTTACATTCGGTGCCAACAATCCTATAAACATCGCATACAAAGAAATAGATAAAGCCTTTGAAACAATGTCAGGAAGAAAGCTTGAAAATAAAATTCCCAAAGCCGATCCCACATTCCATGATAAATAGCTACCTAAAGCCACACCAAAAAAGAAAGCTGGAGTTAATTTTTGTTTATACTTAGTCATTGTCAACGCAAATACTTCATCCGTTATTCCAAACGATAAGATAAGACGAATGGGTAATGGTGTTTTTTTCAACGCGTCCATGACACAAGTTGACATTATGATATGACGCAAATTCAACACAAACACCGTCAATACAATCGTTACAAATCCTATATTTGTAGCTAGCATTTGCACACTTGCCATCTGTGAAGCACCCGCATATACAAATATAGAAAAGCTCATCGCCTTTAAAAACGTCAACCCACTTGCTTTAGCCATCATGCCATACGCAATTCCTACAGGAATATATCCAAGAATAATTGGACTCGCCGCCTTTAAACCATTTATAAAATCTTTATTCATATCCCAAAAAAAAGCCTATTTTTCACTAGGCTTTTCCTCATTCGATCCAACAAGCTTATATAACATTTCACCCACGACGCCAAGGCCATAAAATAGTACCGAGAAACATAATGGTTCAAAAGCAGTTGAAATCATATACATAATTAGATTCACTACATCAATCGATGAGCTACTATAATAATTTGTGAATGTAGAATATGCTTGAAAAGCAGCATACACAGTATACCCAAGCGCCAACACCGCAAACACATACATCACAATCGTTAAAAGATTTTTCTTTATTTTCTTCATGAATATCCTCCTTAAACAATGCACTAATTAAAACACGAATATAATAAACATTCAAATCAAATTCTTTAAGGCTATTTTAAGCAAACGTATCATACGTATCATCATCTTCACATTCAATCATAAGTACACGTTTACCATCCATCATCGTTGAAATAATTTTGTCCGGATAATCTTGAGCATCACTCTTGATAGTTAATTCAATGCCTTGTGACAATTGAAACTTCTTTGTACGCTTATTATTCAAGCTTTCAGGAAGAACCTTAAAATTCGTATCGAACTTTTTTCTTTCAGGCAAAGCCAAAAGACAATCCTTTATAACATCCTTATCCACATCTTCAACACTAGGCTTGTAGTCATCCATAAACGAATCAACATATGAATTATAATCAAATTGCTGAACCGTATTCATCGTATTCTGAAGTTCACTTGATAGCTTAACATAATCCTTCTTAGATACAGGCTCAATTGTTGCCTTTAATTCATTATCCATCGCTTTAAAGGCTGAATACGTATTTTTCGCATCATCCCTAGCCTCATCTAACTCCAAAAATGAAACAGTCCAATACTTTGCTTGTGTATCCGAATACACCTTAACAGTATTAAAAAGAATATGATCATTGATTTCATACATTGAAAATACAGCCGATTTCCATAATGATTTTTTATCCCCACTAAAACCATACTTTTTCGATAAATCATTCCCATCAAACCATTGACTATGTTCAATCTTGGCAACGACATACACAAATTCATCCGACGCTTTCTTTAAAAGAACTTGAATCAAACTTCCCTTCTTTACGCTATTTCCCATTCGATAAATTTTAGCTTGCGCCAATTTTTCACAATTTAACAATTTATCCGCCACACTATCCGATAAAGAAATAAAATCTTTATCCAAAGCCATTTGACGAATACAAGAAACCACTTGCGTCTGTTCATCATGAATCACATAATCCTTATTTTTTTCATTATTTAATGCATAATCTACATATTCATTTATAAAGCCTTGAAATTCTTCAGGCATCTCTTTTCTTTTCGCAACATCATTTTCAATATCAATAATATGAAATGAAGTATGTAAAATCGTCATAAAAAATACTCCTTTTTTTGCCAAATTATTATACAATATTTTAAGGAGGTTTTTAAAATGAAAAGAAACTCAATTCCAATTTTATTATTGACCGGCTATCTTGGAGCTGGTAAAACTACATTATTAAATTATATATTAAAAAACCAAGAAGGATATAAAGTTGCGATTATCGTCAATGATATTGGTGAAATCAATGTGGATGAAAGATTAATTGACAAAAACGCAAAAATCGAACAGGCCGACACCGATGTTGTTGGACTTACAAATGGATGTATTTGTTGTACATTAAAAACAGACTTACTACAACAATTATCTGCCCTAGCTTCTTCTAATAAATTTGACTATATCATTATTGAAGCAAGTGGAATTTGCGAACCAATCCCTATTGCCCAAACAATCACAATGGCCAATAAAACCCTTGAACAAAGAGGATTACCAGAACTTTTCCATTTGGACAACATTATCTGTGTTGCCGATGCAGCAAGGCTTTCAAACGAATTTGACTGTGGAAAACACTTCTTAGAACCTGTAGAAGATGAAGAAAGTCTTGATTCTTTATTGATGCAACAGCTCGAATTCTGTAATACTGCCATATTAAATAAGGCTGAAACCGTTACAAGCGAAGAAAAGGAAGAAATCAAGGCCGTTATTCATCAATTGTGTAAAGACGCAAAAATCATTGAAGCAAGCTATGGAAAAGTGGATTTAAAAGAATTATTAAACACAAATAACTTTGATTATATTCAAGCCTGTACAAACATTGGATGGTTACATGAACTTGAACATCATCATGAACATGAACATGAGCACGATCATGAACACGAACATCATCACCATCATCATGGAGAAGGTGAAGCTTTAGAATATGGTATTTCAACTTTTGTTTGGCAAGAAAGAAAGCCATTAAACCTAAATAAATTTTCTGAATTCATCCAACACTATCCAAAAGTTATTCGTACAAAAGGATATGTATGGTTTGAAGATAAACCAAATATTGCTTATCTATTTGAACAAGCTGGTAAATTAACCTCTCTAACAGAAGATTCGTTATGGATTGCTTCAGCACCAAAAGAAGAAATGGTTGAACTATTAAACGCAAACCCAAAAATCAAAGAGAATTGGGATGAACAATATGGCGATCGAGTAAATGAACTTGTATTCATTGGAAAAAACATGGATGAAGAAGGAATTAAAAAAGCATTAAATGATTGTCTTGCATAGTGGAACGTATGTTCCACTTTTTTTGCACAAAAAAAGAAGAAAATCAATTCTCCTTTTGAATATGTAATGTATGTTTTAAAACCGTTGAACAAGCTAAATCACCAACAACATTGATACAAGTAGCCCCCATATCACACAACGTATTAATTGAAATATAAACACCTAATACAGTCGATGTTGGAAGGCCTGCGATTGGACACAATGCTGCAAAGGCAGCAATAGCACCACCTGGAACGCCTGGGGTACCAATACTTAATAGCACGTTACAAGCAAGCACCATAATCATTGTTTCCAAAGACAAATCCATACCTAATGCAGAGGCAAAGAATGTGATCATAAAAGACATCAAAATCGAAACTGCATCCATATTAATGGTTGCTCCCAAAGGCAATGTAAGAGAAGTGATCTCTTCTGGAATACCAATATTTTCGGTTGCACATTTCATTGAAATAGGAATCGTTGCACTACTTGAGCATGTACCAAATGCATTCATAGCAGCCGGTGCAATATCCTTTATAAATTTAAAAGGACTATATTTACCGATAAACTTTAGCATTGCTCCATATACAATAAATGCATACGCAAAGAATGTTACATAGAGCGCGAATAAAACCTGACCTAACGAAATCATTGTGGAAATACCATTGGCGTACATTACCGTTGCGATACATGCAAAAATACCAAATGGAGTCACATACATAATTTTTCCAATGATAAAAATGGAAATTTCATATACCGAATCACACAAATCAACAAATGGTTTTGCCTTTTCTTTAATCGCAAGACAAGTCAGACCAATAATAACCGCAAAAGCTAATACTTGAAGCATATTTCCACTTGTGAAAGCCTCAAACGGATTGGATGGAATGATATTTTCTATCGTGTCCAAAAGCCCATTAAAACTAGCCGCCTCTACTTCTGTATCTGTTGCGACAATTTTAACACCATGTCCCAAATTTAAAATTTTAGGCAAAACCAAGCCAATACCTGAAGCCAAAGCAGTGGTTCCTGTATACCATAATAAAGCGTGTAATCCAACCTTACCTGTCTTCGCAATATCTCCAATACCTATAATTCCCATAACTAAGCTTGTAAATACCAATGGGAAAATCATCATTTTTAATGCAGACATATAAATAGTGGAAACAACCGTTAAGATTGAATTCATCCATGCCGGCATAATAACTCCAATAATAACACCAGCAACTAAGCCGATAAAAATACCAACTGTAATATTATACCCTTTCTTTTTCATAATTATTCCCTCCATAACAATATGTTAGTATTATAACAGAAAAGAAAATATTTTCATACTATTGAAATTTTTTACAAAAAAAGTCTGATTTCAAAATGATAATGTCTTAATG
>CAVGPK010000095.1:0-6800 GCA_963631155.1 bacterium
AATGAGGATCAATATCATAAGATTCAAGGGCTCTTTTATCACTTTCTATATGATCTAATAAATATTCATATTCATCCGGTATTAGTTTTGTTTTTTGTTTAGAAAGCAAGATGTCCATTTCTTTTTCGATTTCTAAAATTTGTTCATCTGAAAATAATAAATCTGTAGCTGGACATATAGATATTTCAGATATTGTCTTAATTGTACGTTGACTTTCTACATCAAAAAAACGAATGGATTCAACAAGAGTATCAAAAAATTCTATACGTATTGGATTTTCATATTCAAGAGAGAATATATCAATAATGCCTCCTCTTGATGCATATGTACATGGTCGATCACAATAGTTTACTTTAGAATATCCTGCACGATTTAATTTTTCTTTTAAAACATCCATGGATATTTCCTGGTCCACTTGAATGTGCATACAGTTTTGTTCAAATATAGATTTGTTAGGTAGATAACGCAAAAAGGCCGCCGTATTACATATGATCATACGTGGCTTGTCTTCTTGAATAAATTGAAGAAGTGTATAAATTTGGTTTTGTTTGTCTTCTGGACTCGATGCGATAGCTTGTACTCGTAAGCTTTCTTCCATGGTAAATAATAGTGTATCTTTATTCATTAATGAAATTCGATTGTATAATTGTATAGCTTCATATCGATTCTTTTTAACAATAATTCTTGTCTGATGATCTTTATTAAATGCGCTCACTAAACAGAGTGCTTCTTCCATTGGAAATAAATTTCCAATTTGATTCGATCCTTCCACTATTTTTTTTGTGACAGGATTTTCTTGGAGTCTTTGAAACAGTTTATCTATCATATTTTCCTCTATTTTTTATTATATCGATTCATTGTATCTTGAAAAGTGTGATTTAAAGAATATTTTGCTGCTTTACTTGCTTGATCTAGTGCATTCTCTAAATTTTCTTTATCTTCTTTACAAAATTTACCTAATACCCAATCTACAGTAGGAATCATCGGATTTTTTCCAATTCCAATACGGATACGATCAAATTCTTGCGTGCCAATATGAGAAATTATACTTTTAATTCCATTATGGCCTCCTGCGCTTCCTTTTTGTCGTAGACGAAGTTTTCCGACAGGCATATCCATATCGTCATAGAGAACTAAAATATCTTGGGGTGTACATTTGAAAAAATCCATACATTGTCTTAGTGCAATACCACTATTATTCATATAGGTTGTTGGCTTTAATAAAATAATATCTTCTCCACCTACTTTTCCTTTTGAAAAATAGGCAGAGAATTTTTCTTGATTAAATGAAAAATTTAATTCATCAGCTAATTTATCAATAGCCATAAAGCCTGCATTATGACGTGTATTTTCATATTCTTTTCCAATATTTCCTAATCCGATAATAATTTTCATGTTTTTGTTCTCCTATTTAAAAATAACGGGAATATTCCCGTTATTCGATTTCTTTTCCAGGTGTATATAGGATATGAAGACGACGTCCTTCTCCTTCACCTTCTGATTTTGTTGAAATATCATTCATTTTTGAAAGTGCATTATGAACTGCTTTTCTTTCATCAGCAGGCATAGGATCTAAAACCGCATCTACTTTTGTACGGCGAACATCCTTTGCGACACGAACAGCCATACGACAGATTTTTTCATATCTCTCTTCTTTATATCCATTTACATCTATAAGTAAACCAATGCGCTTTTTAAATTCAGCACTTACAGCCGCTTTTACTAAACGATTAAAAGCTTGTAGTGATTTACCACCTTTACCGATTAAAATAGCATTATTACTTGTATCAACTGTAACACGATAGAAACCGTGATCGTTTTCTAATTCTACGCTTCCGCCAAGGTTAGCATTATCAAAATAAGTTTGAATGTACTCTTTAATGAATTCTTCAATATCTTTTTGACAATACACTTCAATTTCAACTGTTTTACCAATTCCTAAAAAGCCACTTTTTTCTTCAATGATTTCATAATGAAGCTCTTCTTTTGAACATTCTTTACTATTGGCAGCATTTGTTAATGCTTCATCTAATGTTTTTCCTGTAAATTTAGCAAATTCCATGATCAACACCTACTTTTTCTTATTCATAAGATTGTGTAAGATAAAAGCTTGTCCTACACGAATAATACTTGATACTAACCAATAAAATGACATCGCAATTGGCCATGATAAATACATAAAACAAATCAATGCTGTTGAGAAATACATTGTTGTATTCATGCTGTTCATCATAGGATTGTCTGATTTTGTTTCTGCATATTTTTTAACTTTGACATTGTCTTTCTTGTCTTGCCATTTTTTCAACCATTGAGGCAATTTCATAGAAACAATATAGAATACAACCATTAAAACATAAATCAAAATATATGGAATACTTAATGATTTAAATCCATCAATTGGTGTTCCTGATAATTCAACACCTGCAAAACTTCCATATACAACCGCAGCAGCACGCATTGTTGCATAATACATACCCATCATGATAGGTAATTGAATAAATGTAATTAACATAGATCCAAATGGTTTAATATCATATTTTTGGTATAACTTTTGAGTTTCCTGATACATCAACATTTTTGATTGATCATCTGTTTTATCTTTATATTTATTTTGAATTTTTTGAAGTTCTGGTTGTACTTCTTGCATTCTTTGCGTTGACATTTGTGATTTACGAGTAAACACAAAAATCAATCCTTGAATCAATAATGTAGTAACAATAATTCCTACACCCGCATCTGTTGCTGATGCGATTTTATTAATTAATTGTGCAATAGGCCATACAATTAATCCATCAAACCAACCATTCGCAATAGCTTGTTTAAATGAAGTTGGTTTAATTGTTATTTTTCCATTTTTAATTTGTTTTTTAATTTGTTTTTTTGTAGTCGCATCCTTAATGTCTTTGACATTTACACGATCTGCATCAATTTGAATTTCCTCACTAGCAATAATTTGGTCTGCTTTTGTCTTTCCATCCGTACCTCTTGGATTCGCACAAGCCGTACATGTTAATACAACAAATAAACAAAGGAAAACCAATTTTGCTTTATTCTGCAAAAATTGTTTCATTTTTTACCCTCTACTTTTCAAAAATCTCTTATTTACCCGATTTTGATTTTCTTTCATTTCTAATAGATTTTCACTAAACGATTTATCTTTATAGTTTGGTCTTACTATAATAATCAAATCATAAGGTTCTTCAAAAGTAAAAACTGTATCCACGATCATGCGAACTTGTCTTTTTACTTTATTTCTGCACACTGCATTCCCTAGTTTTTTTCCTACACTAATCCCAATTCTAGCGTGTTCTTCTTTTCGTTTTCGAAAATATAGTACAAATGATGACGACTTAACAAATTGTCGATTCTGGATGATGGAAGAAAATTCATAATTTTTGCATACTCGAAATGCTTTTTTCATGCTTATCCCCCTATCCAGACAAAAAAATCACCTAGCAGGTGATTTCTATGCGGATAAAACCTTTCTGCCTTTCGCTCTTCTTCTAGAAAGAACGTTACGTCCACCAACAGTTGCCATACGAGCACGGAAACCATGAGTCTTTTGGTGTTTTCTCTTACTTGGCTGATATGTTCTTTTCATCTTGATTACACCTCTCAGTCTTCTCTTCTAAATTTTCAAATAAGATTGCTCAGTAATTATAAACATAAACAAAATCAAAAGTCAATATGATTATGCTTCTTTATGTCGACTTTTTAAAATTTGGTAAGCTTTTTGTGAAAGATGGTATAAAAATGGATTTACAGGCAAATCAAATTCACCTAAAAGTTCATTGATTGTCGGATTAAAGTTATCTTTAAATTTTGTAAGACCATCATCCAAACTTCCTTCAACTCCACCCATATTACTCCAAATGCATCCTCTTTCAAAGGCCCATTTAAAGTTTTCAACATATTCTTTATATTGTGGCATGAACTTTTTAAATCTTTCATCCATACCGGCATATAACATTTCACAAGTATTTCCATATTGAATACTTAATATACCCGCAATCGCAATATCTTTATCCTCGTTTCCAAATTCTTTAAAGATTTCTTGATATTCTTTTAAATCCTTGTTCACACTACGTAGTTGATCTTCAAGTCGATGTAGTTTTTTCTTGGCGTTCTCTGGATTTGTTTCAATCGCTTTTTCTAATTCTTCTTTAGTTTTTAAAGCTTCATTATTTAATTGATATACGTTACATACCGCTAGAAAAATAACGCCTCCCTGAGGATAATTTTGAATCAAAGTTTCAAAATATTCTTTATTTCTTAGCGCAACTTGTTTTCTTGATTCCGTTAATTCGACTAAACGACTAAATTCATCAATCAATTCCATTTGTCCATGAATAATTCTAACATTTCTTCGATCTGCATCCTTTATTAATCGTTTTGTATGTTTAGGAAGAGTAGATTCAATATCTTCTGTTGCGTAAACATTGGATTGAAAACGAGGCTGAACTGTATCTTCAATATTCATTGTAAAACCATGATGAATGGCACCAACACTTTTAAAGTTGTCTAAATAAATTTGAGTATCTTCATAGCGATTTGTATTATATTCACTTGATTTATAATCATTCACATGAATTGTAGGATCAAATTTAATGAATAAACAATGTTGTTTTTTTGCGACCTTTTTTAATTCTTTAAAATAATATTGAAGCAATTCTTTATCTTTATAATCCATAATAGGACCTTTTGGTAAATAAAACATAGAAAAAGATAATGGTAGTCGTTTAATTAACACTAAACCCACACATACTAATTTATTATTTTCATATATTCCCGTATATAGATGATCCCAGTTGCTTTTAACTTTTGCCCAATTGTAGCTTTGTAACAAATTACAATATTCATGAGTTTCTACAAATGAATCCCATTCTTTTTGTTGGATATCGATTTTAAATTGATAAGACATTACGCACCAAGCCTTTCTAATCAAAAATTATAATTATGTATTCATCTTTGGTCAAATTTTCCACATTCACTATGAAGAAAAAAGAAACCTTTCTTATTATACACACATTTTATTCATATAAATACATAACTTATACATATTAAAATTAATTACTTTTTAATTCCCCTGTATAAATCTGTATAAATTAAATATATCTTTTATATATGGCCTATTCATACATTATGAATATGAATATAAAGTGAGTTATCCACATTCTTTTTATTTAATTTTCCTCATTTATCCACATTGGGATAATTTTTATTCACCTCATTTAAACGGGGAAAAGTGGATAAATACTGTATAAGTGGTTTCTTACAAAAACAAATGAAAAATCGTGTATAATATAGAAAGACATTTTAAGGAGGTTTTAAACTATGTCAACCATGTCCTATGCTTCGATATGGAAAGAGACTTTAGATAAATTAAAAGAATCCCAATACTTTGAAGAAGATACTTATTCTTGGATTCAAAAAAGTACATTATTTAAAATTGAAGACAATATTGCCTATGTCGCTTATCGTTCTATCATTTGTTTTTCTATATTAAATAGAAGTGAAATCAAATCGATGATTGAATCAACCTTAGGTGAAGTTTGGGGAGATACTCTTTCTATTCAATATATACAACAAAAAGAAATGGAAAAAATGATGCCTGAAGAAGTGGTTAAACAAAGGGCAAATGTATTGTTAGAAAATAAATTTAATCCTTCTTATACCTTTGAAAACTTCGTAGAAGGAAGCTCTAATGCAGAAGCTTATGCAGCCTGTCTTGCGTGCTGTACACAAACAAGTCATCCATTTAATCCACTCATGTTATATGGAAATTCTGGTTTAGGTAAAACACATTTATTAAATGCGATTGGTAATTATCTTGCGACAGAACGTCCTGAATGCAAAGTTATCTATATGTATAGTGGAGATTTAGTTTCCTTATTAATAGAGGCTATGAAAACAAAAAATATTCATGGTAACACTGTGGAAAGAGTTAAAGAACAATTATTAGATTGTGATTACTTTTTAATTGATGATATTCAAAATCTTCAACAACATTCAAGTAGTCAGGAAATTTTCTTCACTGTATATAATCAATTAATAGGAAAAAATACACAAATTATTATCACGAGTGATATGCATCCAAGTGAAATTAGTGGACTTCAATCCCGTTTGATTTCTCGCTTTGTTTCTGGTCTTACTATCAGTATTTCTAAGCCCGAATTTGAAACGAGTAAAGCCATTCTAAAAAAGAAATTAGAAGGAAGAGAAGAAGGCGTTAATATGGATGAAGAAGTCATTGATTATTTGGCAGGAAAATTTTCAAATGATGTACGTAATCTAGAAGGAACGCTAAATCGTTTAATTTTCAACGCAACTTTGTTTAATCCAGAAATCATTGATATGGATTTTGCTAGAAAAGTACTTGTCAAAGAGCCTCTTGTTTCGGAGTCAGATGAGCTTACTATAAAGAAAATAAAAAAAGCTGTGACTCGCTTTTATGGCCTATCCTATAAGGATTTAGAAGGAAAGTCTCGCCAAAAATTTATTGCGAATGCACGCCACATTTGTGTATATCTTTCTAGAGATTTATTACATTCATCTTATGTCTCTATTGGTCAGGAACTTGGAGGAAGAGATCATACGACAATTTCAAGTTCATACGAAAGAGCAAAAAAATTAATCAAAAAAGATGAAGCTTTTAAAACCGCCATCGAAAAAATACGTTCAACATTGAATAATTAATTTATACACTGTGTTCCTCATCGAATACACATAAAAAAAACAACTTATTTCTACATAAATAAAGGGTTTTATGAATTTATACACATTTATACACACCCTTATAT
>CAVGPK010000096.1:0-6766 GCA_963631155.1 bacterium
ACAGAAAAACTACTGGAAAAGCAGTGGTTTCCTCTGAATTGATTGAATGCAAAAGCACTAATCGAATCTTTGGACTGATGGGATTAGTGCTTTTTGCATTTTATTGTATAAATTAAATAAATCAGTGTGCTTAATGCACTTATGGTTTGAGCCATATCGACATATAAATTTATAGTAAGCATAAAGCATTCCTCCTATAATGTGGATAAAGCGATTGCGTTGCTCTTTTATTTGCTAGAGCTTTTCATCTCACTAACAAGAGGTCCATCTTTTTGCCACTTCCAGTAGCAATTCTATTATTTCAAAACAATGTGAAAAAATCCCAAAAAAGCTAAAATTTCTGGGATTTATTTTTCAGATGCCGAATCAATCGTTCTCTTCCGTTCATTTCAGGGTCATAGAAGCATACATGTAAACATTCCTTCAGAGCAAGATGAATATCTTTGCCTCTGAAATCTGTATTTTCAATGACATCTTTTCCATCTATGCATAAATCTTTTAAAGACATACAACGATTTTTATTTTCTTGATAAAAAGAATAAAAGTCTTTGATCTTTTGAATAGATTCTCTTCCTTTTTCAGAGTGTGCCATCGCATCACAATAACGGATTTGCATAAGATTGAACAGTTTATCTTCGCTAATACCATATTCAATTCGATATCGATAGATTGTTTTTAATTTACATGAAAATTCATCATCATGATGTTCCACATAAAAAGGAATCCATTTTCTTTGTTCTTTTGTGAGTTTCAATTGTATACAAAGTCGATGAGCAATTTCTTTACTATATTTGGGATGTTTATAAAAATGATCAAACCCCTTTTCATCGGTTGTCTTTACTTGCATCTTTCCTAAATCGTGAAATAAAAGGGCAAAGGACAATGTTTCATCATAGGGTTTTAAATAAGACATCGCATCAAGAGTATGGTGCAAAACATCCGTATAATGATATATAGAATGTTGTTGACAATGCAAAGCTTCATCTAACTCAGGAATAACAGGCTTTAAAAGAAGAGTCATTTCATCAATAATTTGCGGATCATTTTCCATGATTTCCTTTAATTCATGTACAATTCTTTCAATAGATACATATTGAATGCCAGACGCATTTTGTAAAATCGATTGTTTGGTTTCTTCATCTAATTTAAAATTTAATTTTGCACAAAACCGATAAGCTCTAAGCATTCTTAAAGCATCCTCATTAAAGCGAGCATTCGGATTGCCTACACATCGAACAATTCTCTTCTCTAAATCTTCTTTTCCGCCATAAGGATCTATAATTCCTATATCTGGATGATAGGCCATCGCATTCATTGTAAAATCTCTTCTAGATAAATCTTCTTCAATACTCTTTACATATTGTACCGAATTTGGATGACGATGATCCTTATATTCGCTCTCCATACGAAAGGTCGTGATCTCAACTAGACTTTCAGATACAACCGTAACTGTACCATGTTGAAGTCCAGTAGGAATGCAGTGATCAAATAAAGACAAAATGATTTCCGGATACGCATTTGTACAAATGTCATAATCATGAATATCACGCTTTAATAGATAATCGCGAACACATCCACCAACCACATAAGCTTCATAACCCGCATTATTTATTGTTTTTAATATTTCAAGGATATAATTTGGTAAATTCATATTCACATTATACAAAAAAGTAGCGATTTCTCGCTACCCCTTTGTATATGTTGGAACGCTGTCTTCCATTATTTTTTTTGCCAAATTCATACTTCCAAACATAAATTCAAAGCCTTTTCCATAATTCACCGAAAGGCAGGCATTACCTAAATCTTGAAGCGTTTGTTTTGAATCCTCTGTCATATCTACAATAATAAACCAATGGCTGGCTTCATTTTTGACCATTCTCTCTTTTAAATAGATTGACTGAATATCATCATGGCTTTGTCCAAATGCACATAGTGCTCTTTGAAGTTCAGTCACATTCTGAATCGGATCACGAAGTTGTAGATGATCTCCTTTATGAATTTGATTTTCACTAACTTGGCTTGTACGATTCTTATCCATATCCATTAATAAACGCGTTTCTAATAGGACACTAGCACCAAATGGATCCACGACAACACCTTGAATTTGATTTTGAGCCATATTCACAAATGGAATATATTGGTTAAAATCCATAATCAAAGAATGCGTATTTCCTTCCTTATCCCAACGATTGAATTGTTCCTTACTTGAAAAGATAGGGAAAAAGTTTTGCCCAGTATCACTTTGAATCAAAGACAACTGAAATTGTGTATCTTGTTCAAAAATCACATTTCCCTTATCATCTTTGACTGGATCTTTGTCCCAGTTGGCAGGTGTCAAAAAATTTGTCTTCACCAAGACATTTAATAGTTCACGAAAAGCAACATCTGTTTTTTCTTTATTGAAGACGATTAAAGCTTGTTGAAGTTTTTCATTTGTGTATTCATTTACCATAGTTATTCTCCCGAAATCGTGCATTTTTCAAATGCGATACTAGGACTGCATACTTGATGATAGCTCCAGTCTAAATCATTTCCAACCGCTACTACATGTTTCATCATGTCTAAGAAATTGTTCGCAACCGTTACTAAGGTTACATTCTTTTCTTTCTTTCCATCCTTTACCCAATAGCCTTGGCATTGTAAAGAAAAGTTGGTTGAAACAAAATCAAGTCCTGCATGCAAGCCTTGTAAATCTGTCACAACAAAACCTTCTTGTATCGTTTGACAAAGTTCTTGTAAAGATTGTGTTCCTGGTTGAATGTAACAATTCATCGGTTGCACTCCCACTCTTGAAGCATATCCTGATTTGAATCCATTCCCCGTACTTTCTGTATCCATCTGTTTTGCACTTCTTGTGTCATGAAGCATCATAACATACTTTCCATTCTCAACCAATGTTTTTGAGCAAGTTGGACATCCTTCATCATCAAAATTGGCAATGCTTAAACAATCTGTGTTTTTTGGATTATCAATAATTGTGATTTGCTCTGAGAAAATCTGTTCATTATATTTATCTTTTAAAGGTGAAATTCCTTTAGCCATAAGTTCTCCACTAAAAAGACCTGTAAACGCACTAAACAAAGAGGTCATGGCTTCTTTTTCAAAGATCACCGGGCAGCTACAGCTTTCAATTGTGCTTGCACCAAGTTTATCTAATGCTTTGGAACAAACCTTTTGAACAAAGGCATCCTCATCAAATTGATTAAAATCATAAACTACTTCAATATGAAAGCTGTTTTTAATTTCTTCTTTTTCTTGCACAACCACGCTTGCACCAAGATATTGCATCTCATCAAAATCACAAACATTTAGTCCTAAGCTATTTGTGATACTTCTTGTTCCTGATCCTTGCGAATAGCCTAAATATCCGACTTGAATCACTCTTGAATCGTAGGCAAGAATTTTCTTTTCAAGACTTTCTAATAGAACACGAACTTGTGACATATTTGCCATATTCCATACCACATTCTTTTTTACATAATCAATTTCTTGTGGTGCTCTTAATTCATCTTCATTATCACTTGTCAAAGCTTTACCTTGTTCAATCAATACTTCTAAAATATCTTTACATTGATCATCTTCCACTTTTTCCAAGGCCATATTTGCCATTTTACCATCAACAACACCACGAATACTTATTCCCGTTACCTTACTAGAAACCAAAGTATCCACTTGTCCTTGAAACCATGTCATTTCTTTTTCTACAGTAGTGGATTCATAAATTTCAAATTGGTCAATTCCAAGCATGGCGGCTTGATCAATCCATAAACGCTTATTCATCAGCTGTACCTCCTACTGTAATTTCATTGACACGAATAGTTGGTTGTCCAACATCAGTTGGAATCGAACCACTACTCGCTCCACACATACCTTGTCCTCGTGATAAATTTTTTCCTACACGATCAATATGGAATAGAATGTCAGCTCCATTTCCAATTAAAGAAGCTCCCTTAACAGGGTACGATATTTTTCCATCTTCAATTAAATAACCTTCACTTACGGCAAAGTTAAATTCTCCGGTTTGCGGATTTACACTTCCTCCACCCATCTTCTTGGCATAAAGTCCTTTTTTAATGCCGACAAACATTTCTTCAAAATCATCATTTCCAGCCGCAATATAGGTATTGGTCATTCTAGATGTAGTTTCAAATTTATACGATTGTCTTCTTGAACTCGATGTAGATTCCATCTCCATTCTTCGTCCATTTAAACGATCAATCATATATGTTTTTAATATTCCATTTTCAATGAGCACACGTTTTTGTTGAAGATTTCCCTCATCATCTACATTTTGAGAACCCCAACCATTTGGGATAGTTCCATCATCGATAGCGGTAACGCAATCATTGGCGATTTTAGTTCCGAGTTTATTACAGAAAACACTTTGATTTTTAGATACAGAACTTGCTTCAAGGGCATGTCCACAAGCTTCATGGAAGATAACACCACCAAAACCATTATCGATAATAACTGGCATTTTCCCGGATGGACAATTTTTCGCAGACAATAACACAATCGCAATACGGCTTGCTTCTTGTCCAATGGATTCTGGTGTTACATCGTCGTAAAATTCAAGTCCCATACTTGCTCCTGGTGCTTCATATCCAGATTGTAGATTATCTCCATCCTGACCAAAGGATTGAACAGCCATACGAGTACGGATTCTTGTATCGTGTACGATTCTTCCGTCACTATTTGATATTTGTACATCCTGGTGCACATTTGTCATATTTACAGTGACTTTATTAATTTTATCCGAATAATCCATAGCCGCCTCGCTTGCCCTTTGCATAAGGTCAACCTTATCCTCTAAGCTTGCATTTACAGGATGAATTTGTACTGGATGAAGATTTGGATGTGATTCTTCATGAAGTTGAATGGAAACGGATTTATCTACTATGCCAAATCCACCTCGTAAATCATCAACAAGTTCATATAGGGATTCCATATCTAAATCATTGGTATAGCCATATACGGATTGCACTCCTTTATATAGTCGAATACCAATTCCAGCTCTTAAGAGTTGGTTTGCATCTTCCAATTTTGAATTCAACATAGAAAGTGTTTCTGTCGTTCCCTCTTCTTCAAAGATTTCGGCAAAATCACAATTCGATGCCATGCAACGCTCTAATAAATCTTCTACTTCTCTTACTTCTAACATATTTATTCCTCTATCGCATCCACAAAGCGTTTTGTGATAAGTTGTGGTCGAGTAATGATGGATCCAACTACAACCGTATAACATCCTAATTCAAGAACTCGACGTGCTTTTTGTGGTGTATCAATATTTCCTTCCGCTATCATTGGTGTTGTACATTGACTTAAATACTTTTGAATCATCTCAAAATCATTGGTTTCGATTTTCATTCCTTCACTTTCTTTTGTATACCCAACAAGTGTCGTTCCAACAAAATCAAATCCTAATTTGGATGCATGAAGGCATTCTTCTAATGTCGAACAATCAGCCATTAACATTTGTTTAGGATATTTAGTACGAATTTCACGATACAATTCATCTAGAGTTTTTCCATCAGGTCGAATTCTACATGTGGCATCGAGTGCTACAACTTCTGGATGTGCTTCAGTAATTAATTCATCAATTTCCTTCATAGTAGGTGTAATAAAGACAGGACAGTCTCCATAATTTCTTTTAATAATTCCAATAACAGGTAAATCCACTTGTGTATGTATTTCTTTAATATCTTCTACTGTATTTGCACGAATTCCTTTTGCCCCTCCCCATAAGGCTGCTTTTGCCATTCGTCCCATAATAAAGGATGAATGTAGAGGTTCATCAGGTAATGCCTGACAAGATACAATTAAATGTCCTTTACAAGATTCCATTGTGTTCATTAAAAACCCTCCTTTTTGAATAATTATACTACTTAAAAATAAAGATTGAGATTTTTTTTAAAAAAAGTGTTGCAATTTAAAAAAAGTGATGATAATATAAATAGGCACTGAGCGGATGAGTCGCTCAGTTAAAGATACATGCGCCCATAGCTCAATTGGATAGAGCGTTTGACTACGGATCAAAAGGTTGTGGGTTCGACTCCTGCTGGGCGCGCCATTTTTATTTAAAATAGATCGGGACGTAGCACAGCTTGGTAGTGCACTTGATTTGGGATCAAGGGGTCGCAGGTTCAAATCCTGTCGTCCCGACCATTATATTCTTGGCTGGGTAGCTTAGTTGGCTAGAGCATCCGGTTCATACCCGGAAGGTCGTGAGTTCGAGTCTCACTCCAGCCACCAACGAGTTTATTTTGGACCCTTAGCTCAGTTGGTCAGAGCATCCGGCTCATAACCGGCGGGTCGTAGGTTCGAGTCCTACAGGGTCCACCAATTTAAATACATTATGGAGAAGTACCCAAGTGGCTGAAGGGTCCGGTCTTGAAAACCGGTAGGTCGTGCAAGCGGCGCCTGGGTTCGAATCCCAGCTTCTCCGCCATCTTATTTATTACACATCGCGGGATAGAGCAGTCTGGTAGCTCGTCGGGCTCATAACCCGGAGGTCGTTGGTTCAAATCCTTCTCCCGCAACCATGTGGTCTCATAGCTCAGTTGGTAGAGCAAAGGACTGAAAATCCTTGTGTCGTTGGTTCGATTCCGACTGAGACCACCATTTGTCAAAGATTGCCCCAAGGCTTAGCCTGAGGGCTTTTTTTAATATAGGTTGAAGTTATCGGTAATTTTAAGTATCATGATATTGTCGCCTTAACTTTGCAGATTTTGTATAACTAAATAAAAAAAGCACTAGTACTTGAATT
>CAVGPK010000097.1:0-6759 GCA_963631155.1 bacterium
ATCCTACGATTTTGACAAAATCAAATCGTGAAGCTATGGATGTAATTCAAGATTTATGTGAAGTTTTAGATGAAAATCAATTACTTTTTATTCAAACGGTACAAACAAGTTTTGAAGGAATAATGGAAGAAGCAAAAGCAATTTCTAAAATACGAACTAAAAATATGTATGTAAAAATTCCGGTAACACATGAAGGATTAAGGGCCATCAAAGAATGCAAAAAGTTAGGCATTCATACATTAGCTACAGCCATTTATACGGCAGATCAAGCCGTTTTAGCTGCTATGAATGGAGCTGAGTATTTAGCTCCTTATACAAATAGAATGTGTAATTATGGAGATGGAATTGAACAAGTAAAAGATTTGATTGAAATGTTGAAAGTAAATCAAATGTCAAGTAAAGTAATTGCTGCAAGCTTCAAAAATACATATCAAGTACATGAATTGATTAAAGCGGGAATTCAAGCTGTGACCGTACCTTGTGATGTTGTATATCAAATGATTGATCATCCAGGAACTAAAATTGCGGTAGGTGAATTTAGTGTGAATTGGCATAAAGCATATAATCGTGATACATTAAAGAAATAAACTAATGAGCGTTCCTTCTTTTTAAGAATTGACGCTTTTTTATTTTTAAAAATAGCACTCTTTGGTTGACAGTGCTAAAAACTGTGGTATACTATCATTAGCAATCAAAATAGCTGAGTGCTAAGGAGGTGCTTATTATGAATTATGAACAAATGTCTGAACGATTGCAGAAAGTCTTAATGGAGTCTGTAAATTTGGCAAAATCCAACGAACATCCAAGTGTAGATACTGTTGATTTATTAGAGGCTATTTTAAAGGATGATAGCTTAGATGGATTAATGGATCGTATTGGAATGGATAAGTCAAAAGCGTTAGAAATAGTACAAAATGAATCCAAAAGAGTTGCGAAAAGTTCAAATGCAAATATAAATTTATCAAGCGAGGTGCAAAAATCTTTTGATGAAGCAAGTAAGTGGGCAAGTCAACATGATGAAACGTATTTGTCATTAGCGACTGTTTTCTTAAGTTTGCTTTTCAATCATTCGTATGTATCAAAAGAGCTTGTTCGTACATTTAACTTAAATAAAGAAGCATGTTTTAAATGTGAATTAGAGCGTCGCAATGGGAAAAAATTTGATACACCTAATGCAGAAGAGAATGTTGAAGCATTAAAAAAGTATGGCAGAAATTTAGTTCAAGATGTGCGTGATGGTAAAATTGATCCTATTATTGGTCGTGATGATGAAATTCGTCGAGTTATGCAGATTCTTTCAAGAAAAACAAAAAACAATCCTGTTTTAATTGGTGAACCTGGTGTTGGTAAAACAGCTGTTGTTGAAGGTATTGCTTGGAGAATTATGAAAGGTGATGTTCCTGAATCTTTAAAAGAAAAACAATTAATCGAATTAGATATGGGCTCATTAATTGCAGGAGCCAAGTATCGTGGTGAGTTTGAGGAACGTTTAAAAGCTATATTGGATGAAGTTAAAAAATCCGATGGACAAATCATACTATTTATTGATGAGATTCATAATTTAGTTGGCGCAGGAAAGACAGAAGGTAGTATGGATGCGGCTAATTTATTAAAACCAATGTTAGCGCGTGGGGAACTACATTGTATTGGTGCTACAACATTTAATGAATATCGTAAATATATTGAGAAGGATGCTGCACTAGAAAGACGTTTCCAGAAGGTGCAGGTTGCACAACCTAGTGTTGAAGACACTATTAGTATTCTTCGTGGATTAAAAGATCGTTTTGAAAGCTACCATGGTGTACGAATTTTGGATGAATCTTTAATTGCGGCAGCTACTTTATCTAATCGTTATATCACAGATCGTTTCTTACCAGATAAAGCTATCGATTTAGTGGATGAAGCTTGTGCTACTTTAAAAGTTGAGATGGAAAGTATGCCACAAGAATTAGATGAGCTTCAAAGAAAAATTCTTCAACTACAAATTGAGAAAACATCCTTGAATAAGGAAGAAGATAAAAAAGCAATTGAAAGAAGAAATGAAATTGAAGAAGAATTAGCCTCTTTACAATCAAAACGCGATGAAATGCATTCACATTGGGAAGATGAAAAACGTGGCTTAGCAAAAGAAAAAGAAGATAAGCAGCTTTTAGAGAAAGCTCGTTTAGATTTAGAACAAGCGAGAAATGAGGCACGATACGAAGATGCAGCAAAACTTCAATATGGAACAATCCCAGAATTGGAAGCTCGTATCGAAAAAGAACAAGCTTCTACAAAAGAAGATCGATTAATTCAAGAAACGGTTAATGAAGAATTGATTGCCAAAATTGTGTCTAGATGGACAGGAGTTGAAGTTACTCGTCTGCAAGAGAGTGAAAAAGAAAAACTTTTAAACTTAAAGAATGAATTATCAAAGCGTGTAATTGGCCAAGATGAAGCATTGGATTTGGTTACAGATGCGATTCTCAGATCAAAAGCACAAATACAAGACGAAAATCGTCCGATTGGTAGTTTTATGTTTTTAGGTCCAACTGGTGTTGGTAAGACAGAAGTTGCTAAAGCGCTGGCTGAACAATTATTTGATGATGAAAGACATATTGTTCGTATTGACATGTCAGAATATATGGAAAAACACAGTGTTTCACGTTTAATTGGAGCTCCTCCTGGATATGTAGGCTATGATGAAGGTGGTCAATTGACTGAGGCAGTACGAAGAAACCCATATAGTATTGTTTTGTTTGATGAAATTGAAAAAGCACATCCAGATGTGTTCAATGTTCTTCTTCAGATTTTAGATGATGGAAGAATTACAGATTCAAAGGGTGTAACTGTAGATTTTAAAAATACAATTATTATTTTGACATCCAATCTAGGAAGTCAATATGCGTTTGAGACTGGTGATAATTACGATAAATATATGGAGGAAGTAAAACGCCATTTTAAGCCAGAATTTATTAACCGTATTGATGAAATTATTGTGTTTAATGCATTAGATGACAAAGTCTTTATTAAGATTGCACATAAATTTGTAGATGCATTAATTAAACGATTACAAGAAAGAGACATTCAATTAGTTGTGAACGATTCAGTTTATGAACAAATCGCGAAAATGGGCGTTGATCCTATTTATGGAGCTCGTCCAATGAAAAGATACATTCAAAGAAATTTGGAGACAGCTATCGCAAAAGAAATTATTCAATCGAGTGTTAAACGAGATGATGTGATGGAAGTTGATGTTGAAAATGGTGAATATGTATTTCATGTTCACTCTCAAGAAGGAGATTAATATGTCTTCTTCTTTTTTTAATGATATAATCAAAAGAAAAGGGGTGATTATAATGGCTTTAAAAGAGTGGCTTCAAGAGAGTAATAATATTGTTTTTTTTTGGTGGGGCAGGTGTCTCTACTGAAAGTAATATACCTGACTTTAGAAGTGATAATGGGTTGTATAAAAAGAAATATCCATATCCTGCAGAAATTATGTTGTCGCATTCATTTTATGAAAGTCATCCAGAAGAATTTTTTGAGTTTTATTTCAATCAAATGATTTATTCAGAGGCTAAACCGAATAAAGCACATAAAGCGTTAGCTAAACTTGAAAAAATGGGAAAACTTAAAGCGATTGTTACACAAAATATTGATGGTTTACATCAAATGGCAGGTTCAACTCACGTTTATGAGTTGCATGGTTCTGTATTACGTAATAGTTGTACGCATTGTTTTAAAAAGTATGATTTAGAACAAATGCTAGAATATCGAAATGAAAAAGGCATTCCGATTTGTCCAGAATGCCATTCTATTATTAAGCCTGATGTTGTTTTGTATGAGGAAGGATTGGATCAATCTACATTATATAAGGCTGTACATGCCATTGAACAGGCCGACTTATTAATTGTTGGAGGAACAAGTTTAGTTGTGTATCCAGCAGCTGGTTTAATTGATTATTTTCATGGAAAACATCTTGTCTTGATTAATAAAGAATCAACAAATATGGATAAAAAAGCGGATTTAGTCATTCATGACTCAATTGGTAAAGTTCTAGATGAGGCAATATAGGGTTGTCTCATTTTCTTATTTGGCCATTTCCATAAATGACATATTTTGTACTCGTCATTTCTTGCAGTCCCAAAGGTCCTCTAGCATGTAGTTTTTGTGTACTAATTCCAACTTCAGCTCCAAAACCAAATTCACCTCCATCTGTAAATCGAGTAGAAGCGTTATGGTATACGCAAGCACTATCTAGTGAGTTGATAAAATATTTTGCTCGATCCAAATTATCAGTAATAATGGATTCAGAATGGTTTGTTGAATATGCATAAATATGATCAATTGCTTCATTTATACTGTTTACCGTTTTGATGTTACAAATAAGATCATTGTATTCAGTTTCGTAGTTTGAATGGGTTGCCAATTCGGCATCTATGTATTTTTTTGATTCTTCATCTGCAAAATATTTCACATTTTTTAAATGTTCTTTTAATTTCTTTAAAAATGGTCTTGAAATATCTTTATGAACCAAAATAGTCTCAATCGAATTACATACACTTGGGCGTTGTGCTTTTGCGTTTATGGCAATATTTATTGCCATGTCAATATTAGCATCTTTATCAATATATAAGTGGCAAATTCCTGCACCAGTTTCAATAACTGGTACTTTTGCGTTTTGTACAACGGTCTGAATTAGCCCTTTACCGCCTCTTGGGATTACAACATCAACATGCTTTCGATCGGATATAAGTTCAAGTACAACTTCTCGATCCATATTCTCAATTAGATAGATGGGATTTACAGTAAAAATGTCTTGAATTGCATTATGCATTATTTCAACTAGCTTTTTGTTTGTATTAAACGCTTCTTTTCCTCCTTTTAAAACACAAACATTATTCGTTTTTATACAAATGCTTGCTATATCAACAGTTACGTTAGGCCTAGCTTCATAGATAATTCCTACAACCCCTAAGGGAACTCGAATCTGTTTGATTTTTAATCCATTTGGCCGTTGAATTTCACGGACGACTTCTCCAATTGGATCATTTAACTCTTTTATTTTTTCTACGCCCTTAGCCATATCGTAAATTCTTTCTTTTGTTAAAGCGAGACGATCAATCATTGATATTGGCATATTGCTTTTTTTTGCATTTTCAATATCTATTGCATTTGCATTTATGATTTCTTCTGTATGGTTAATAAGAGCTTTTTCTATTTTTTCTAAAGCGCGTATTTTATCTTTTTTATTTGTATTTTGAAAAATACGACAACTATCTTTCGCTTGTTTTAAAACTGCTTCAATCATGGTTACCTCCTTGTACTAATACCAGATTGTTGGCATGAATTACTTCATCGTAATCATTTGTTGGTAGTATGTTTATGATTTCAGATGTATTTTTACCTTTGATTAAGTTGATTTCCTCACTCGAGTAGTTTACGATACCTTTTCCAATTTTATCTGTTCTTTCATCTAGAATGTCGACAACAGTAGACATGGTAAAAGAACCATTTACTTTTTTTATCCCTGATGGAAGAAGGCTTTTATGATTTTTGAGAGCTGTTTTGCATCCTTCATCTACAACAATGGCTCCTTTAGACCAACTTTGATACATAATCCAATGTTGTCTTGCGTTAAGATTTCTTCCAATATCTCCATGGAAGAGTGTTCCTATTTTCTTTCCATTAATTAAATCAATTAAAGCATTTCTTTGTTTTCCGTTCACAATTGCTAAATCACATCCATATTCGTTACATATTTTTGCAGCTCTGATTTTTGTGATCATTCCACCCGTACCCATATTTGTGTTTGTGTCTGCAGCCATGGTTTCAATCTGTGAATTGATACCATATATTTCTTGAATGAGTTTTGCACTATTATTCACATGAGGATCACTATCATAGAGTCCATCAATATCACTAATTAAAATAACTAAATCAGCATTGACACTAGGTACTAATAGAGACGCCATTGTATCATTATCACCCACTTTTATTTCTTCGACTGCAAGCGTATCATTTTCATTGATAATAGGTAAAATATCATAGTGGGATAAGGATTGAATGGTATTTGAAAAATTTAAAAGTCTTTTACGATTATCAAAATCATCATGATTCATTAATATTTGTGCAATCTTTATATGATACAAACCAAATAAATTCTCATAAATTCGCATAAGAGTGGCTTGTCCAATGGCAGCAAGGGCTTGCTTATCCGAAATTTGGTGAGGTTTCTTTTCTAAATTTAAAACTTCCATACCTGTTTTAATGGCTCCACTACTTACAAGAGTAACCTGAATATTTTTCTGTTTTATTTGGACGATTTGTTCAATAAAGTGAAGAATGATTTGTGTGTCTATTTTTCCTGATTCATCACATAATGAGCTTGAACCAATTTTGATGATGACGTTTTTAATTTGTTTCAAATCTCTCATAGTACACCTCCAAAAAGTTATAAAAATACTATCATAATCTATATTTTATGTACAACTGTTTTTAATTTAAGAATAATTTTATGTATAAAAACTATGCTTTTTTTGGAGGTGAAATGTATGAAGAATAAAAAACAAAAAGAATATAAAGCTTTTCTTAAAATGATTCGCATGATTCTTAGTACAATACATGAGTAAAGGGAATAAAAAATCAAAATGTGAAACTGATGTGAAATCTAGTGTGTAAAGGTGGAATACTTGCTTTTTGGGCATAAATCTACTAAAATTTTATCATGTCAAAAAATGAGAAAAGATCTTTTTTTAAAGATGCTATGTACAATAT
>CAVGPK010000098.1:0-6741 GCA_963631155.1 bacterium
AGCTAAATTTGCGAAACGATTTAAACATGAATTTAAGAATTGTAAATTTATTGATGCACCCAAAATCTATGATGAATACACAAAACGAAATATTCTTGTGATGGAATACGTAGATGGTATTGAAATTAATGATAATAAACAATTGGATGTTCTTGGCTATGATCGTAAAGAAATAGCTGATAAACTAGCCTATAATTATCTTTCTCAAATAATTGATAATGGTTTTTTTCATGCGGATCCACACTCCGGCAATTTACGTATTCGAGATGATCAAATCGTTTGGATTGATTTTGGCATGATGGGTCTTTTAGAAAATAAAGATCGTGAAATCATGAAACAAGCTGTGCGTGCCATTGCTTTGAAGGATACGCAAAAATTAGTGGATTGTATTTTGATTTTAGGTGATTGTAAAAAAGAAATTGACTATACCACCTTCTCAAATGATATGGATAGATTTGTGAATCAATATTTAAGTGTTCCTTATGCAGATATTGATGTTGCCAAACTGGTACAAGATATGTTTACCATTTGTCATCAATATTCTATTGCACTTCCTAAAGGAGTCAGTATGCTTGCGCGAAGTATGATGACGATTGAAGGAACACTTACTAGCTTAGATCCTGAAATGAATACCATGAAAATTGCACTAAGTCATAAAGCGGATTTAACATCCATCAATTGGGAGAAGGAAATTAAAAAAACAATACAAAAATCAGTAGATGCTTTAAGTCGCTCCGTTGATATTCCAGTACAGGCTAGTGACGTATTAAAGATGGTTCAAAGAGGGCAGGTAAAAGTTAATTTAAATTTAATGGGTTCTCAAGCTCCCTTAGCAAAAATTGATCAAATGGTTAATCGAATCATTGTCTGTGTATTGATTGCGGCTTTATTTGTTGGATCAAGCCTAATTTGTACAACGAATATGCGACCACAAATTAAAGGCATTCCTGCTTTGGGCTTTATTGGCTATTGTATTGCTCTATTGATGAGTATATGGTTATTCTTAAAAATGTTGTTCTTACATAAAAAGAATAAATCATATTAAAGGAGATATTATGAAGAAAAAAGGAACGATTATCGCTTCAATCTGTATTATTTTTGTAACCTTAGGATTAGACCAATGGACAAAATGGGCGATTGTGAAATCTTTGAAATTAAATGAATCCATAGAAATGATTCATCGCTTTTTCTATTTAACCTATGTACAAAATACGGGTGGAGGATTTAGTATCTTTAATAATGCAGGCATGTTTTTCTTTGCGATATTAACAATTGTGGCACTGATTTTTATAGTTTATGCTTTCTTTAAAACAGAAGAGCCTGAATATCAAATTTGTTTGTCGCTTGTTTTTTCGGGGGCAGTAGGAAATTTTATAGACCGCATGATGCTTGGTTATGTTCGTGATTTTTTTAGTTTTTATATTTTTGGATATCCGTTTCCTGTATTTAACGTAGCGGATATTTGTATTACGATAGGAATCTTTTTGATTCTAATTAAAATGTTTTTTGATGATAAAAAGGAGAAGGATAGATGGAAACAAGAAAGCTTATCATAGAAGAAAATGACAATCTTGATCGTCTTGATAAAGTGTTAGCTGAAAAATTAGATTTTTCACGAAAGAGAATTAAAGATTTATTTGATCAAGATAAAATATTAGTAAACAATGAAAAAGTAAAACCAAGTTATAAGGTTTGTGTAAATGATGAAATAAGCATTGAAATCCCGGAGTTGGAATCTTTGGAAGTGTTACCTGAAAAGATGGATTTAAATATTATCTATGAAGATGAAGATGTAATAGTTATTAATAAACCAAAAGGAATGGTTGTTCATCCTGCACCTGGCCATACAAAACATACTTTAGTGAATGGCTTGTTATATCATTGCAAAGATTTAAGTGGAATCAATGGCGTAATGCGACCAGGAATTGTACATCGAATTGATAAAGATACTTCAGGACTTATTGTTGTCGCAAAAAATGATAAGGCTCATGTCGCTTTAAGTGAACAATTACAAGATAAAACGTGTCATCGTGAATATGTGGCAATTGTACATAAACCATTTAGTCATGAATATGGAACAATTAACGCTCCTATAGGAAGAGATGAAAAAGATCGCCAAAAAATGGCTGTAACGGCTAACCACTCAAAAGAAGCTGTAACTCATTTTACTGTACTTAAGAACTTTAAAAATTATGCTTACATTCGTTGCAAATTAGAAACAGGAAGAACGCATCAAATTCGAGTGCATATGCGTTATATTGAACATCCAATTGCAGGAGATCCAAAATATGGCCCAAGAAAAACGATTGAAGCCAATGGACAGCTTTTGCATGCATGTACCTTAGAATTTATTCATCCTTCTACACATGAAAAAATGCATTTTGAAGCAGATTTGGATGATACATTCAAAAAGGTTTTACAAGAATTGGAGGATAATAATGAAGCGTAATCATGTATTAGATTGGGATTCTTATTTTATGAGTATGGCACATTTAAGTGCGATGCGATCAAAAGATCCAAATACCCAGGTTGGTGCTTGCATTGTCAACCAAGATAAAAGAGTTGTAGGATTAGGATATAATGGTTTTCCATTTGGATGTGATGATGATATCTTTCCATGGCACAGACAAGGGGATTATTTAGATACAAAGTATCCTTATGTTGTTCATGCCGAATTAAATGCCATTCTAAATAGTATTCAAGACTTGCATGGATGCACACTCTATGTATCTTTATTTCCATGCAATGAATGTGCTAAAGCTATTATTCAAGCAGGTATTCGTAAAGTTGTTTATGAAAGCGATAAATATGATGGCACAGAAGGAAATATTGCGAGCAAACGCATGTTTAAGGATGCTGGCGTGCAACTGATTCAATTGGATAAAAAAATAGATGTACAAGTTAATGTACACCCATAATTTTTTCTGTATTTTTAAAATGGAGCTTTGCCACTTGGTAAAGCTTTTCTTTTCCAAATTTTTTTACAAACTCTTTCCCACAAGTATCTACCTTTGCACCAGCCCCCTTTTCAAAAGTGAAATTATACTTTTCTTCTATTTTATCCCACGTTTCTAAAAAAGCATTGCGAGCTAAAATACTTGCACACGCAACGGCTAAATATTTATTTTCTGCTTTTGTCTCAAAAGTAATACCTTGAACGACTTCTTTTGTATGACTTAGATATCGATAATAACTTTTTTCTTGTACAAATTGATCAATTACGACTTGTTTAGGTAAAGTATAACCAGCATGAATTAGATTGACATAAGCTTGATTATGTAACCTGCATTTCATATCAACCATATTACATGTATCATGGATTTGATTGTATTTTTCATTAGATACAATCAAAATACTATGTGGACAATATTTTTTAATCATCGGTGCTAATTTTCGGATTTTTTCATCTGTAATTTGTTTTGAATCTTGAATACCTAAATGATTTAAATGTTTGCGAGCTTCTTTTGAAACAATGCATGCGCAAACCACAACAGGTCCAAAATAATCACCGGTTCCAACTTCATCACTACCTGCTTGATCTTCCATTTCTTTTGTTTGTGGTTTTAGCCAGTCTAAGTTTGCTCCTTGAAAGACTACTTTTCCGCTCGTATAGGCTGTTATTGTGCATTCACTCGTTTTGATTTGATAATAGGTATAATTTGGCTGACTCTCTTTTAATACATGTGGAGCCAGTCTTTTTTTTAGATTCTCTATTTCTTGTTTGGACATTGTTTTTGTTAGAGTTGTCATTTTTATCACCTTATTTAGTTTATCATAAATTTTGTGGTAAAATATTCCAAGATTGGAGATTTTATTCATGCGATTTAAAGAAGAGTTAGATTCAGCTATTGACTTTAATACAGTATTAGAACAAGTAAGCAAGTATGCGAGTTTTTCGTGTTCAAAAGAAAATATCTTAGCTTCCTTACCATTAAAGGATAAGCTTAAAATTCAAGAAAGTCTAACCTTGGTAAGTGAGGCTGTTCAATTTGAGCAAGCGGGACATCTTGTATCTTTAGCTGGAGCAAGCGACATTTCATCTATATTAAAAAAAGCAGACAAAAAAATGACATGTACGAGTAAAGAATTGATTGATATATATCATTTTTTATGTGCCTGCAAAAATGCGTGTTCAGCTTTTGAAGGATATGAACATCTACATGATCTAGCAAATTCAATGAATCCTTTAACACGATTGATGGATGAAATTATTCAAAAAATTGATTTAACCGGATCTATTAAAGAAGATGCAACTCCTACTTTAAAACGATTACATAAAACATTGGTTGATTCACGACTTTCTTTAAAAGAAAAGTCTATAGCTTTTTTAAAACGAAATAGTGAAAAATTAATGGAAAATATGACGACTACGATTCAAAATCGTTTAGTAGTTTTAGTAAAGGCAAGCGAAAAGAATAGCTTTGGTGGTATGATTCATGGACAATCCAGTTCAGGACTTGCGTTTTATGTAGAGCCGAGTGCATTTGTTGGGGATAATAATAAAATTAGTTCGATTCAAATTGAAATTGAAGAAGAAAAAGCAAGAATATGTAAAGAATTATCCTTATTGGTTGGAAAAAATGTATTGACTCTTTCTTCTAATCTTGAAACATTAACCATTCTTGATGTTGCACTTTCCAAAGCAAGATGGGCGATTCAAAAAGATGGTTGTATTCCTACTTTACAGTCTAGAGATCATTCTATTTATATTGAAAACGCAAGACATCCTTTGATTGATGCAAAAAAGGTGGTTGCGAATACATATGAATTAACAAGTGAACAAGCTTGTTTAATGATCTCAGGACCGAATATGGGTGGAAAAACAGTTACGTTAAAAACAATTGGACTATTTGTAGCTTTGTCTCATGCCGGCTTTCCGGTTATTGCACATAAAGCGATTCTTCCGTTTTATCATTCTATGTATTTTGATATTGGAGATCACCAATCCATTGAAAACAATTTATCAACCTTTTCAAGTCATATATCTCGATTGAGTTTTATTTGTCAAAAAGCGAATGAATACTCGTTTGTGTTATTGGATGAAATTGGAAATGGAACTGATCCGTTAGAGGGAAGTAGTTTAGCAATTGCGATTTTAAAATATTTGATTCAAAAAAAATGCACGATTATTACGACAACACATTATTCTCAAGTAAAAGCTTTTGGAAAAACAAACTCATCTGTATTAGTTTCTAGTGTGGAATTTGATTCACAATCTTTAAAGCCAACCTATAAATATATCGCCGGTATATCTGGAGCTTCTTATGCTTTTCATATAGCTAATCAATATCATTTAAATTCATCTATTTTAAAGGATGCCGAAGAAATCAAATCAAATAATGAAAAAAATGTAGAACAGGAATTAGAAAAATTAGAAAAACTTCAAAATGACGTATTAAAACAGAAAGAAAAGTTTAATCGATTAATTGAAGATGCGCATCGCATTCAAAGAGAAGCAGATCAAAAAAATCGAGAAATCGAAAAGAAAAAACAACAATTTGATGAAGAATATCAACTTGTTCTTAACAGAATGCTAGAAGAGAAGAAGCAGCAAGCAAAAAAAATTATTAAAGAATTACGCCAACAAAAAATCGGTAAACAACACCAGCAAATTGAAAAGGTACACGATTTAGATTTGTTGAATGAGTCTATACAAAGAGAAGAGAAAAAAGTAGACAATCATTTTGTCGTTGGAGATTATGTAAAAATACAAGGCATAAATTCGCATGGTGAAATTGTGGATATTCGTCGTAATGAAGCAACTATTTTAACGAATGGCATGAAAATGAAAGTAAAGATGAATAAATTAGAAAAGATTCATAAACCACAAATTCAAAAAACGAACTATAAAGCACATGTAGAAACAGTTTCTAGTCGTTTTCCATTGGAATTAAATATCATTGGAATGCGTGTAGAAGAAGGAATTGAAGCCTTAGATAAATATTTAGATCAAGCTGTTGTGAAAAGAATTAAACAAGTACGTATTGTTCATGGAATGGGTACTGGTGCATTACGCACAGCCGTTTGGAAAGATTTAAAGAAACAATCTTGTGTTGATAAGTATATGTCTGCAGGACCGAATGAAGGTGGATTAGGTGCCACAATTGTGGTTTTGAAGTAGGTGATAGAATGGATTATTCAAAGCATTTACAGGATAAACTTGCTCTACTTCCAGATAAACCTGGTTGTTATATCATGAAAGATGAGAAGGGTTCTATTTTATATGTGGGCAAGGCCAAGATTTTAAAGAATCGTGTGAGATCTTATTTTCATGGGACTCACAATCAAAAGACAACACGCCTAGTTTCACATATACGAGATTTTGAATTTATCGTGACGGATTCAGAAAAAGAAGCATTATTATTAGAAATAAATTTGATAAAAAAACATACCCCTCCTTACAATATCATGTTTATGGATGACAAGGCTTATCCTTATATAGAATTAACAAGAGAAGATAACTTTACAGTTCGTGTACTTCGAAATGTGAAAAAAAAGAATCGTAAAAATGAATATTTTGGTCCCTATCCAAGTTCTCAATCAGCCTATGAAATGGTTCGCCTAATTCATCAGATCTATCCGATTCGAAAATGTAAAAATATACCGAAACAGGCTTGTTTGTATTATCATATGCATCAATGTAATGCACCATGTATTCACAATGTTGATTCAAAAGAAAATGCACGTTTAAGAAAGAAAGTACAAGCATTTTTACGTGGTGATACGAAAGATGTTGTGGAT
>CAVGPK010000099.1:0-652 GCA_963631155.1 bacterium
AAGTAATATAAGGAGGTGTATTTCATTATGATAATCACAAAAACACCATTTAGAATGTCTTTTTTTGGTGGTGGAACGGATATGGAATCTTTCTTTAAAGAAAATGGTGGTTCTGTATTGTCTACGACTTTTGACAAATATTGTTATGTAAATGTACGACATTTACCACGTTTTTTTGAATATACAAATGAAATTAGTTATTCAAAAACAGAAAGAGTAACAGATGTAAAAGATATTGAGCATCCTGCAGTTCGTAATGCGATGCAAATGCTGGATATGCATGAGATTCGTTTAACATATGAAGCGGACTTACCTGCACGTAGTGGTTTGGGTACATCTTCATCTTTTGCGGTGGGTATGTTAAATGCGTTCTATGCACTAAAAGGTAAATATGCTTCTAAAAAACAGTTGGCAGATGAAGCCATTTATTTAGAGAGAGTCTTATGTAATGAGGCTGGTGGATGGCAAGATCAGATTGCAGCTAGTTTTGGAGGTTTTAATCGTATTAATTTCAATGCGGATGGCTATGAAGTATTACCCATCATTATTAGTCCAGAAAGAAAGAAAAAATTAAATAATAATCTAATGATGTTTTTTACTGGATTTACTCGTTTTAGTTCTCAAATTCAAAAGACAAATAAATTGGATGATG
>CAVGPK010000099.1:662-6600 GCA_963631155.1 bacterium
GATGATGAGTCTAAAAAAAAACAATTAAAAGAAATGCTTATATTGGTGGATGAGGCTGAAGAGATTTTAACCAATAAATCATTGGATTTAGATGATTTTGGAAGATTATTGGATAAGACTTGGAGATTGAAGAAACAGACAGGTGGAGCTGTAAGTACAAATGATATCGACTTGTTTTATGAAAAAGGAATTGAAGCGGGTGCTTTGGGTGGAAAACTATTAGGCGCTGGTGGAGGAGGCTTTTTAGTATTTTATGTACAGCCTCAATATCAAAAACAGGTCAAGGAAGCCATGAAAGAATTGATGTATATTCCTTTTAAATTTGAAGATGGAGGAACCCAAGTGATTTATTATGGCCCAGAAGATTATGAGGAGATTGTGTCATGAAGGTTGTAATTATGGCAGGAGGAAAAGGGACGAGAATATCCGAATTGTTTCCAGATATTCCTAAACCTTTAATTCCGATTTGTGGCATTCCTGTGTTGGAAAGAGAAATTTGTTCGTTAAAAGACCAAGGATTTACAGATATTCTTCTAACAGTCGGTTATAAGGCTGAAAAGATTATGGATTATTTTAAAGATGGGTCTAGTTTACATACCCATATTGAATATTTTGTTGAAAACGAACCATTAGGAAATGCAGGGGCTTTGTTTCAATTAAAAGATAAGCTAACAGAAGATTTCTTATTGTTGAATGCAGATGCGATGTTTGATATTGATTTTAATCGTTTTGTTGCATTCCATAAAGAACATAAAGGATTGGTTACTTTATTTACCCATCCAAACAGTCATCCTTATGATAGTGGTCTTATCCTTTCAAATGAAAAGAATCAAGTTTTAGAGTGGCTATCAAAAGAAGATGAAAGACCAAAGTATTATAAGAATCGTGTAAATGCAGGTTTGCATGTGATAAGTCCTAAAGTGTTGGAACAAGAAATTCATACTCCAAAGATTGATTTGGATCGACAAGTATTAAAACCTTTATGTGGAAGTGGACAGATGTATTGTTACGATAGTCCTGAATATGTAAAGGATATGGGTACTCCAGATCGTTATGAGTCTGTAAGTAGGGATTTTAAAGAGGGGATTGTACAATCTCGAAATTTACAAAATAAACAAAGAGCTGTTTTTTTAGATCGTGATGGAACTATCAATAAGTATGTTGGTTTTCTTAGAGAAGTTGAAGAATTTGAATTATTAGATGGAGCTGTAGAAGCTATCCAAAAAATAAATTCTTCTGGATATCTTGCGATTGTTGTTACGAATCAGCCAGTTATTGCACGTGGAGAAGTTACGTTTGAAAAATTAAATACCATTCATAATAAAATGGAAACGGAACTAGGTAAACATGGAGCATATTTGGATGGAATCTATTATTGTCCGCATCATCCAGATAGTGGTTTTGAAGGAGAAATCAAAGAACTAAAGATTCAATGTGAATGTAGAAAGCCAAAACCAGGCATGCTTTTAAAGGCAGCTCAAGATTTTAATATCGATTTGTCTAAGTCTTGGATGATTGGGGATAGCGAAAATGATATTTTGGCTGGAAAAAATGCGGGTTGTAAAACAGCCTTGATAGGAAATGAAGATTTTAATCAAGATATGAGTGAAGATTCACTTTTAAAAGTGGTAGAAAGGATATTGTAGTTATGTTAGAAAAAAGATTAGAAAAACACATCGATTTATTAATAAAGCGATATCCTGTTCTAAAAAAATGTAAGGAAGATATCATAGAAGGATATCTTATGTTGGAAAATTGTTATAAGAATGGTGGAAAGCTATTGATTTGTGGAAATGGTGGTTCTGCAGCCGATAGTGAGCATATTGTTGGTGAATTAATGAAGGGTTTTAAATCACCAAGAACTTTAAATAATGATTTGAAAGAAAAATTACTTTCTGAAGATAGAGAGCTAGGACAAGTGTTGGCAGATCATTTACAACAAGCCTTACCAGCCATTGCCTTAGATGGACATAGTGCATTATCTACCGCATATATGAATGATTGTGAACCCTTACTTTGTTTTGCACAACAAGTAAATGGATTTGGAAACGAGAATGATGTTTTATTAGGCATTTCAACAAGTGGAAATAGTAAGAATGTTTTGTATGCTGCTGTAACAGCGCATGCGAAAGGATTAAAGGTAATCGGTCTTACTGGAGAAACGGAAAGTAAGCTTAGTAAAATGTCTGATGTATGTGTTAGAGTACCTGAGACAGAGGTTTATATGGTTCAAGAATTACATTTGCCTGTATATCATTGTTGGTGCTTAATGTTGGAAGATTGTTTCTTTGAGTAATATAAAATTATGTGATGTATGGTGAAATAGCAGGTACGATTGGATTAGGTAAGCGTTTAGAAGCAATTGAAATTAAACTAATAAAAAAAGAAAATATAATAGTAGCGTAAAATCGCTTTTACATTCAGCTAATCTTAGGGTTAGCTGTTTTCTTTATTTAACTTGAATTATTATGGATTCTTAATTAGAATAATAACCATAGGAGAAGGTTAGATATGAATAAAAAGGTATTAAAGAGAGCGTTAGCTTTAAGTATGAGTTTATTTATGGTTGTATCTAGTTTTAATGTTTATGCACAAGATACAGTTAGCGATAGTGATACTTCAGAAGAGACAATTGCTGATAATTCATCGGATGATATTGGATACGATGAAGATATAGATTCTGGGTATGAGGTAGAGGATGATGGATCGACTGATGTTGATTCTCAAACAACGACAGAACTTCCTTCTGATACGTCTGTTGATGATTCTGGAACATTGGATAGTTTAGAGAACTTAGAATATTTCTTGGTGGATCAACCTTTGTTAAAAGCGCCAGATACTGAGAATTTTGTAGCTTCTTTTGTGGATGCTTCAAGTTTAAGTGATTTTAGTATTACTGTAAAAGATTCAAATGGAAATGAAGAAGTGATTCAGGGTAATACAGTTTCTGGTAACTTAGTAAAATTTAGTAAGGAGTATACTAAAGGTCAGAGTGGAGAGTATAGTGTTACTAAACTAAGTTATGTTAAGAATGAGTGTGTATACTATTTAGATTTGAGTAGTATGGATGTTAAGTTTGGTGTAAACCAGGAATATGATGGATATGATGAACTTGTAAGTTTAGATTCATTAGATGAAGAATCTTCTTTAGAAGGTGTGGTTCAGGTTACAAGTTTAGAGGATGCAGAATCTGAAGTGGCTAGTGGTATTGCACAAGATAGTGCTGCTATGTCGATTAGTGATTTTGAAAATGAGATTAGTACACAATCTAATGAGAATATTGTGATTTGTTTAGATCCAGGTCATGGTGGTGTTGATAGTGGTGCTGTTGGTAATGGTGTATATGAGAAGGATTTAACACTAAAAATTGCCAACTACTGTAAGGAAGAGCTTGAAAAATATAATTGTACGGTTGTGATGACAAGAACGACAGATGTACGTTTGGGAAGTGATTCAAGTGAGGATTTAGAAGCTCGTGCAAATTATGCGAAGAAAATGGGTGCATCTTATTTGATTAGTATTCATTTAAATTCAGGAACTAGTAATACAAGTATGGGGGCTGAGGTATATTATCCGAATGATCATTGGAGAGCGGATTTAGGACAGAGCGGAAAAATTGTTGCGCAAGAGATAGAAAATCAATTGGTTTCTTTAGGATTGGAAAATCGTGGCATTAAAACACGTACGATTGATACAAATCAATATCCAGATGCCTATCGTTATGCGGATGGTTCTGTTGCCGATTATTATGGAATCATTCGTAACGCGAAATACAATGGAATGACTGGTTTAATTATCGAACATTGTTTTATTAATAATAGTAGTGATTATCAAAATTTCTTAAGCTCGGATGCGAAATTAAGACAACTTGGTGTTGCGGATGCGAAAGGTATTGTGAATGCTTTAGGGTTAACATTAAAAATATCTTTACCAACTGAAATACAGTCCGTGTATTATCAAACGCATGTACAAGATTATGGATGGCAATCTTGGAAAATAAATCAACAAACTTCGGGTACTTCAAATGAATCAAAACGTTTAGAAGGAATTCGTCTTCAATTGTCTTCTGATTTAAGTGGTGCGATTGAATATAGAACCCATGTACAAGATTATGGATGGCAAGATTGGAAATCAAATGGAGAAATGGCTGGTACTTCTGGTGAATCAAAGCGTTTAGAGGCAATTCAAATAAAGTTGTCTGGAGATGTTGCGAGTACGTACGATGTATATTATCGAGTTCATTGTCAGGATTATGGATGGCTTGATTGGGCTAAGAATGGAGAGAGTGCTGGTAGTGAAGGAAAATCAAAGCGACTTGAAGCAATTCAGATTGTATTGGTGAAAAAAGGATCTTCAGCACCAGGTTCTACTTCAAGACCATTTGTGTATGATATGGTTTCTTATCGAACACATGTACAAGATTATGGATGGCAATCTTATGTTTCTGATGGTACAGGTAGTGGCACCTCCGGACAATCCAAACGTTTAGAGGCTATTAATATTAAATTATCTTCATCCATTAGTGGAAGCATTTCCTATCGAACACATGTACAAGATATCGGTTGGCAAGATTGGAAATCAAACGGTCAATTGAGTGGTACATCCGGACAATCAAAACGTCTAGAAGCTATCCAGATTAAGTTAACGGGTGATGCGGAGAACAATTATGATGTATATTATCGTGTACATGCTCAAGATTATGGATGGCTTGATTGGGCAAAAAATGGAGAGAGTGCTGGTACAGAAGGCTTGTCGAAACGTTTAGAGATGATCGAGATTCGCTTGGTTAAAAAAGGAAGCTCTGCACCAGGATCTACTTCTCGTCCATTTGTTATTCCTTATGTAGAATATCGAACACATGTGCAAAATGTGGGTTGGCAAGACTATGTTTGTGACGGTGAATTAAGTGGTACTTCTGGTCAATCGTTACGTTTAGAAGGTATTAATATTAAATTATCGAACTATGTAACAGGTGGTATTACATATCAGACACATGTACAAGATATTGGTTGGCAAGATTGGAAATCAAATGATCAATTGAGTGGTACTTCTGGAAAATCCAAACGATTAGAAGCTATTCGAATCAAATTGACTGGAGAAGCTGCGAATAACTATGATATATACTATAGTGTGCATTTACAGGATTTCGGATGGCTCGGATGGGCTAAAAACGGAGAAGCTTCAGGTAGCGAGGGTTATTCAAAGCGTTTAGAAGGAATTAAAATTGTTCTTGTTAAAAAAGGAGGCTCTGCACCAGGTTCTACGAGTCGACATTTCTTAAAGTTAGGTAATCAAGTAGATGATGAGAATGAATATACGTCTATTTCGGGTTCTACATTAACAAATGTAGCGCAGATGGTTCGCTATTTTAATGCTAATAATGGTACATACGATCAATTTGGCAAATATGGAACTGAGTATGATGGAGTTCTAGCTAAGGGTGGTGCAAGTACGATTGAGCAATTCTGTCAAATTTTCTATGAAGAAGCAGTAGCTGAAGGAATTCGTCCTGAAGTAGCTTTTTGTCAATCTATGAAGGAAACAGGTTTCTTAAAATATGGTGGTCAAGTAAAACCAAATCAGTATAATTTTGCGGGTATTGGTGCTACGGATGGTGGAGCTGGTGGTGCAACATTTAAAGATGTTCGTACGGGTATTCGTGCTCAGATTCAACATTTAAAGGCTTATGCAAATAAGGATGGTTTAAAATATACTTGTGTAGATCCACGATTTAATTTAGTAACTCGTGGCAGTGCTCAATATGTTGAGTGGTTAGGTAAAAAGGAAAATCCGAATGGTTATGGTTGGGCAACGGCTCAGAATTATGGATATGATATTGTCAATATGATCAATGTTTTATTAACAAAATAAGTCAAACTAAATTGGTACTCTAAAATAACATAGGGTCATATCGAATTTGGCTTTAAGAATTGTAGGG
>CAVGPK010000100.1:0-6446 GCA_963631155.1 bacterium
TTTCTAAAACAATGTCTGTTGAAGCCATCGCATCCGCACTAAATAAGACAACCGAAGAAATCAATGAGATTTTAAGACACTAGAAGGTGAGTGAATAATACATGACTATGAAGAGTGATACAGTAAAAAAAGGAAAACAACAAGCACCACATCGTTCATTGTTCCATGCGCTAGGATTAAGTGCAGAAGAGATGGAACGACCTTTGGTAGGGATTGTTTCTAGTTATAATGAGATTGTTCCTGGACATATGAATTTGGATAAGGTTTGTGAAGCGGTCAAGCAAGGTGTAGCTATGGCTGGTGGAACGCCGATCATGTTTCCTGCGATTGCGGTATGTGACGGTATTGCGATGGGACATGTAGGGATGAAATATTCTTTGGTGACTCGTGAATTGATTGCGGATAGTACAGAGGCAATGGCCATTGCTCATCAGTTTGATGCTTTAGTCATGATTCCTAATTGTGATAAGAATGTGCCTGGTTTATTAATGGCTGCGGCAAGATTGAATATTCCTACTATTTTTGTGAGTGGTGGCCCCATGCTTGCAGGACATGTTCATGGAAAGAAGAGAAGTCTTTCGAGTATGTTTGAGGCTGTTGGAGCCAATGCGGCTGGTAAGATGAGTGATGAAGAGCTTATTGATTTTGAAAAGAGTGTTTGTCCAACTTGCGGATCATGTTCGGGTATGTATACGGCCAATAGCATGAATTGTTTAACTGAAGTGTTGGGAATGGCTTTACGTGGTAATGGAACGATTCCAGCTGTGTATTCGGATCGTTTGATTTTGGCAAAACATACAGGCATGAAGATTATGGAATTGTTAGAGAAGAATATTTGTCCTAGAGATATTATGACTCGTGATGCGATTGAAAATGCACTAACGGTTGATATGGCTTTAGGATGTAGTACGAATACGATGTTACATCTTCCTGCCATTGCGCATGAGTTGGGATTGGATTTTGATATTGAATTGGCCAATACAATCAGTGAACGGACACCGAATCTTTGTCATTTGGCTCCAGCAGGACCTACGTATATTGAGGATTTAAACGAGGCTGGTGGCGTATATGCTGTGATGAGTGAGCTTGATAAGAAACATCTTTTGCATACGGATTGTTTAACTGTAAGTGGATTGAGTGTAAAAGAAAATATTGGGGGCATTGTGAATACGAACCATGATGTCATTCGTACTATTGAAAATCCTTATTCTGAAAATGGTGGACTTGCGATATTAAAGGGAAATCTTGCCCTTGATGGTTGTGTTGTAAAGCGTAGTGCTGTATTAGAAGAAATGCTTGTACATTCTGGCCCTGCAAGAGTGTTTGATTGTGAAGAAGATGCGATTGAGGCTATTAAGGGTGGAAAAATCGTATCTGGTGATGTGGTTGTGATTCGTTATGAAGGGCCAAAAGGTGGTCCGGGAATGCGAGAGATGTTAAATCCTACATCCGCTATTGCGGGTATGGGACTTGATTCAAGTGTAGCTCTTATTACCGATGGTCGTTTTAGTGGAGCCAGTCGTGGTGCTTCTATTGGACATGTGAGTCCAGAGGCCGCAGTTGGTGGAAATATTGCTTTAGTATATGAGGGAGATATCATTCATATTGATATTCCAAATCACTTGATTCATCTTGATGTCAGTGATGAAGAGTTAGAGAGAAGAAGAGAAGAATGGAAACCGCGTAAACCTAAAGTAACAACTGGATATTTAGCACGATATGCATCTATGGTAACGAGTGGAAGTAAGGGCGCTATATTAGAATTGGATGATTAGACGCTAGAGATGGCGTCTTTTTTTAGGATTAGCAATATTCCTTAATATAATCGGCAAAGAATGGTAGGGCAAATCCAATATATCCTTGTCTAGAATGGAGAATTCCTCTTTTCAGAAGGCGATCTCTATATACAGAATAATTCTTGGCTTTATCCTTCATTAATAAAAGAACTTCTTCTCTTTTGTATTCATCTTTATTGATTAAACATTTCGCAAAGTATCGATCCATTTGTGTCATTTCTTCCCAAGTTTTTTCGTAAGAATAGGCAAATAATTCAGCTTTTAATTGAGAAAGAATTTCTTCTACTGATTCTTCTTTCTTTTTAAAAGAGAGGACTCCTAATTCTTGGAATGCGTAGGCATAACCTTTTGTGATTTTTGCCATTTCTTGTGCAACATGATTTGGAATGTTTAATTTATTCTTATACATTTCACTTATACGAATAATGCTTAAGGGTTCTGTTTTGATTGTGGTTGCACGTCTAAAGAAAGTAAGGTTTTTTACATTACTTAATTCTTGAATGTTTTCATAAAGGCCAGTACATACAAGATAGACGGGATAATTAGCTCTAAGCCATTTGCCATATTCGGATGCGAATTGAATCATTTCATTGGATCGAGAGATTTCGTCAATACCAATAAGAATTTTTTGATTCTTTTTTTGTACGTTTTGAACCATGTTTTCTACTTCAATTCCAATGTCAAAAAAATTTGTGTTTTTTTGAGTGGTATATCCAAAACCGGCGCCTGTACCTACTAATACGTTTGCGGAAATATTGATTCCTGTCGTATCTTTTTCTTTTGGCCCAAATCCTGCCTTTACTAGCATTGCAGCAAGTTGTTCTAGAATGTTTCTTGTAGGATTTATATCGAGTACAATCCAATCCTTGTTCTTTCTTAATTCTTCTTCCACCTTGGCTAGGATGACGGTTTTTCCAGAACCCCTTACTCCAGTGATTTTGTATACGGATTCAGAAGGATGATCATATTGGAAACTATCTAATATTTCTTCAGTTTCTGCCGTATGGATATATGTGAATTCTGGAATTTTGCTGAAAGTGGTTGTGAATGGATTTTGCATAATTTCTCCTTTATACTTTTTTATACTTTTTTACAATTGCTTTGCTTTGAAAAATCAATAGGTAATTCAAAGGTTGAAATCATTTAATAAAATATATGAAGAAGGTTTTCCCTTAATTCATTGTCTTTTCCCTTATTTTTGGGTGCATTATAAGGGAATTGAAATAATAAAATGTGGAAAGATTAAATCGATTTTAATAAAAGAGTAAAAACATCACTAATCTATCGCTTTTGTGCTAATGTTACATGATTTGTATGTAACATTTTTAATTATTTCTACTTTTTTTGTCTTAAATGTGCTATTATGGATACAATGAAAGGGATTACATAAAAAGGAAAAGAAGAATATGAATCGATGTGCAGGTATATTATGTCCTGTTTTCTCTATTCCGGCAAATCAAGGAATTGGTGATTTTGGGCAAAAAACAATTAAAATGATTGATATAATCGCGGATGCAGGATATAAGATATGGCAGATATTGCCTCTACAAATGACAGGAAGCACACATTCTCCATACCAAACATATTCAAGCTTTGCCGGGGATCCTATTTATATTAATTTAGATCGATTATGTGAAATGGGATTGTTGAAACAAAGTTCTATTGTCAATTGTAATAAATTCAGTAATTTCATCGAATACCAAACAGTAAGAGATTTTAAAGAAAGCTATTTTAAAAAGGCTTTCCGCGTTTTTAAAAAAGAATTTGACTCTTTTAAAGAAGAATATGAAGCCTTTGAAAATAGTGCTTTCTGGCTAGAAGACTGGGCGGCCTATTCTTTATTTAAATCCCTCTATGATGGTGCTCCATGGTATGAGTGGGAAGATGAATATCGGAATTGGCCAGAAAATAAAGATATTGACCTTTCCGATTATGAGGATGATCTATTTTATATTAAATTTCTACAATTTATCTTCCATAAACAATTGGATGAAATCCAAATGTATGCGCATGCCAGAAATTTAAAAATCATGGGAGACATGCCATTCTATGTGGATTTAGACAGTGCGGATGTATGGTGCAATAAAGATTCTTTTTTGCTCGATGAAAATGGAAAACCTGAATATATTGCAGGATGTCCACCTGACTATTTTAGTGAAACCGGACAAAGATGGGGTATGCCAATCTATGATTTTGAAGCTCAGGAAAAAGAAGGCTTTACATTCTGGTGTTCAAGAATGAAATGGATGCAAAAATGTTACGACATGGTACGTATTGATCATTTTAGAGCCTTTGATACATTTTGGAAAATTCCAGCCTCATGCCCAACCGCTATTGATGGCGAATGGGTATTAGGACCTGCAAAAAAATTGTTGGATGCGATATTAAAGGCATGTCCAGGCATTGTTTTGGTTGCCGAGGATTTGGGATTGATTCGACCTGAAGTTATTGAACTAGAAGAACATTACAATATTCCAGGTATGGATGTCTTGTTGTTTAGAATGGAAACAAAACAACTAAAAAAGAAGGCGAAACAAAATTCGGTTGTTTATACAGGAACACATGATAATGCGACATTAAATGAAGATTATCATACTTTTGATTCGAATAAACGAATTAGTTTGCGTCGCTACTTTAAAAAATTAGGTTACAACTCTCGTAACTTTAATGACATGGTTTGTCAATATGCCTTAGATTGTGATGCGGATACAGTAATCTTACCTATATGGGATATTTGTGGCTATAAGGAAGAGGCAAGAATCAATACGCCGGGAACGGTTTCTAATAAAAACTGGACTTGGAAATTAAAGGATTTTAAAGTGTTCCCAAAAGAAATTAAAAAGACAAAGGAATGGATTGAAAAATCGAATCGATAGTCTGCCGTTGTGCAGACTTTTTGTTTGCGCTATAATTGAGGCATGAAAAAATTAGTGAAAATTTTATGCGCGTGTGCGTTATGTTTGAGTTTAAGTGCTTGTTCAAGCTCAACTAAGAATTATATTGCCAAAATTGTTGTGAAAGATTATGGTACGATTACTGTTAAATTGGATGGAAAAACAGCTCCAATTACTGTTCAAAACTTTGTGGATCTTGCCCAATCTGGCTTCTATGATGGTCTTACTTTTCATCGTATTATTAAAGGTTTTATGATGCAGGGAGGAGATCCTAATAAAGATGGAACGGGTGGATCTGATAAAACAATCAAGGGTGAATTTAAGGAAAATGGAGTAAAAAATAAGATCAGTCATAAGCGTGGTGTGATCTCAATGGCTCGTAGTTCGGATTATGATTCGGCAAGCTCTCAATTCTTTATTATGCAAGAAGATCAAACTTCATTAGATGGTCAATATGCTGCGTTTGGACATGTGACAAAGGGGATGAAGGTTGTTGATAAAATTTGTAACGAAGCCGATCCTATGGATGATAATGGAACGATTGCCGAAAGTAAGCAACCTGTTATTAAAACCATTAAAATTGAAGAAGTGAAGGATTAAAGGTGTTGATATTAGAACTCAATGTGTTGTTCTCCTAGTAATTTTTACATAAAATGCAAAAAGCTGCCTATTTGTGGAAGAATATTGAGGCAGTTTTTTTTGAGTGATTTTGACTTATGTTTGCATTTGTTTCTTTTAATTACGCTGTTTAATTTTCCTGCAGACTCTAGTAGGCAAGGAATCGCATCTAATAGTTCGGCTGCCATTTTAATAATCAAAATCAAAAACGGTAACAACGCCATTAGGATTTCTATATACATAATGTTATCACCTCCTAGGAGAACTACCTTGCCTCATATGGGGCCACAGATTGTTTACTCTCATAAATATTGTATCATGCATAAGCAGAAGTACGTATTTTAGCTAATTTATCTTGTTTGTTATTATGAGCTTCTGAAGCCATGATAACAACTCCTTAAAACAAATCTGAATGAGGGCCAGTTCGTATTAATTTCAAGATTAATTCAGAATTTTCTATTTTATATACCAATAACCAATCTGGCTCTATATGTAATTCTCTCATATTTTTATAATTTCGTGAATTCACTAAAGCATGGTCCATGTGTTTGCTTGGTAAACTCGTTTATGAGCATAGTAATTCAATTACAGCTCTAAGCTCTTCCTTATCACATCCTCTTTTTATTACAGTTTTATAATCTTTTTTGAATTGTGATGTAAATTTTGGCTTAAGCCTTCAAAGCCTCCATCAAATCGTCAACGGATTCGAAAGGGCCAAACATGTTTGTGTCATTTTCTGCATTTTTCATAGCCATATAAGTTTTTTTGTTTGGCTCTTCATTAGCAACTACAGAAAATGGTAAACCATGACAACGTAATGCTTGAATATAAAACATTCCTGTTGCCGTACTTAAATCTAAACCAAGAGATTGAAATAAATCAGATGCTTCTTTTTTTAAATTAGGTTCAATTCTAATTGTCATATTACTTTTTCTCATAAGAAGGCCTCCTTATATACCCTAAGTGTACTTGATTGCGCTACAATTTCAAGTGCATTGCACATAAATAATACACATATTACGTTAAAAAATATGCAAAGAAATAGGAGCCACGTTTTAGGATAGTAAGTCAACTACCCACGGCCCAAGGACCGGTGGGCTTGTAACTAGCTCATCCAGTACTAGCGTAATTTGCCATG
>CAVGPK010000101.1:0-6446 GCA_963631155.1 bacterium
ATCATATTCTTTTTTATCATCACACATATGTTCAACAATATATTCAGCAAAATCTTTTGTATCAATTACATTACATTTAATTTCTTCTTTTGTTTTAAGTAATGTTACTTTGCCTTTTTCTACTTTAGGTTCAAAAATATGAGCAGTATCATAAAAATAACCAGTTGGCCTAAAGATTGTATAGCTTAAATTAGATTTCATTAATTCTTTTTCAAACATTGCTTTAGCATCTAACATAGGAATATGACGACCTTTATTTGCTTTTAATACTGAGATATAAACAAAGTGTTTTACTTTAGAATATATTGCTTCATCAAGTAAATTCTTATTAGCACCATAATCAATATCATATGGTGTTACTTTTTCACTTGCTTTGGTTAAACCAACTGTTGTAATTACAACATCAACATCTTTACAACAATCTTTCAGCTTTTCTTTATTTGTCATATCAATTTGTTGTGGTATATAGCCATTAAAATCCATTTCTTTAATCACTGCATCAACCGCAATAACTTCATGTCCTTTTTCAACCAATGTTCTAAGAACATCACTTCCTAAATGACCAAATGCTCCAGCTAACAATACTTTCATAGCTTCCTCCAATCTTTCTTTTCTTTAGAACGCTTATCATTAATGATTTTCATTTCTTTTTCTGCGTTTAATTAGAATGGTTTACTTTTCCATCCTATTTTATCCTTCAATTCGTGCTCTATTACATACATTTTCTATAATTTTTGCCATTTAATCAATCACAAATCAAATAATTGTTTTTGAATAAGTTTCTACCTACAACTATGTTAGAAGGTTCAATAATGTTAATGATGACTTTAGTGGGCTCCAAATAGAATCATTCAATTAAAGTCTATATCTAGTGGACAAAAGAAAATATCAATAGTTAGTTGCCTGATGTTGATTGTGCAAAAGAAAGGATGGCTCTTTGAAATGATGTGTGTCCTAGTATGTCTACATCATTTTTATTTTTGTTTCTGTTCTTTGAATTATTATATGTCATATTAGCAGTTATTAATAAACAAGCACTAATTAGTGGTATCAACGAAATCAAAAAGCACCTAAATTCCCATTACTAATGTATAAAGTAATCCTTTTGTTTCAATGGCTACTTGTGCGTTGCCATTTTTCTTGATTGTATATAATCGTATCGTTTTATCCTTCTATAATCGTCATAACTGCATCGATACTGATCTTTTGTATTTTTTCCATATCAAGTGCCTTACACATTGCATCATCCATTTGCATATGTGCACAATTTTCCAAGATACCGATTGCTACATACAAGCGTTCTCGCAAGTTTGCAGCTTTGCCAAACTTTGCAGAGCATTTCGGAATCAATGCATCTACTGCATTCCATGAAATTTTCTCATATACTTCTCGGATGTCCGCGTCAATATGACGTAGGCTCTCTAATTCCTCGTGAATGGCATAATATTTTTTATGAATCTGGTAAAACTGTTGCAAGACATATTCAATCATGGTTTGGGGAGAATCAAACTCTGCTAGCCGTTTATCCTCGGTTGCTGAAAAGTCCTGGATATTCGAGTAGTAAAATTCAATTGCCGCAAGTAACATTTCCTTTTTATTCTTAAAATAACGATATGCACTTCCAGTAGACATTCCACACGCCTTTGCGATTTTATCCACTGTGATATTGTGATACCCATGCTTTGCAACCTGTTCTATCGTTGCCATAAGAAGTTTTTGTTGTGTCTCAGTCGCCTTTTTTGTAAGTGGTTTCTTGTTCTCCATTTTCGTCCCTCTTGCCTGCATATTTTCTGATTCTATACAGGCATTTCCATACATTCATATATGGTTTCCAGTACTGGCTTGGTCCAGCTATTATCACCAAACAGCCATTGTTCATGTTGCATGTCAAACTCATGAATATCTGGATTATGAAAATATTTCCGATATCTCTTTTCGTATTTTTTACCCATCTGATTTGCGTAGATAAAATGTGTTTGTGTATGAGGTACTTGAATATCTTCGTCTAGACAGGTAATCAAATCTGTATAGTATTCATTCAAAATGGATTCTGGCTTAAATTGTGCAAAACATGTCATGAATTTGTCCGCAGTCGTATCACTCATCTGAAATGTTTTTACCAATATTTTTCGCATCATACCTTGTTTTCCACTCTTCTTTGCAGCACTGGCGATAATCGGATACATGAGTTTTGTTTGAAGCTTAGCTGCAAATATACCACTTTGATCTAAATCTGAGCTTCCGAAAATGCCATGATCTACATGTACATTCTTTCGCATGATTAATTGTCCAACAAAGCTTCCACCAAGCGATGATCCCAGTGCTCCATCAACTCTTCCATTGTGTTCTTGTTTTATATAGGCTTCGATTTTTTCTGTTACAGTGATCATATCCGGGAATACCTTATCAGAGCCATCAAAGCCATCATAGTTCACACAGATTAAATGATAATGTTTCTTGAGCTCATCTAACACTGCGCCAAAATTCGTCTCATAATTACAGCAGGTACCCGGAAGTAGCAACAAAGTTTTTCCATGGTCTAAGCCCATCTCATCAAATGTCATAATTTACACCTCTTTGTATTCAATTATAAAAATGAGATTTATCTCACTTCTTGAAGTATAACAAAGACCAGTAAGAAATTCAAGCGCATGCGGCTATGCTTCACATTTTATTAACGCATAGTAACTTCACAAAAAGCTTAAGGGTAGTTTATACAGTATTCCTTTTTTTTAAACAAATACTAATATATCAGATGGATTCTTTACTTCTTGTGTTTTGTGACATAAGTGTTAGATTTATTAAAATTAAGTAAAACAAATATTGCCATAAAGAGAATTCAATTTTAATATGTGTTCTATTTGACGCTTATATTCATAGGCGTCGAATTAATAAATTCTATTTCCTCAAACGAAGCTTTAGGATGTTTAGCTTCATACCATTCAGTAATCGTAGATTCAATTAATTTTTGATCAGCAGATACATTAGAATCTTTTGACCAAGTGAAAGAACGTAAAGGAGCATATTTTTTACGTCTTTTGTTTTTCATATTTTGGCGATTCAAAGTTTGCCATTCTACAAGCTCATAAATTATATCACGATTAGTGATTTCCATCGCCCATGTGCAAAAGAAGAGCTTTATTTATTTTTTATTTTGAACTACCCATTACCTAAAGGTAATGGGCTTCTAGGAAACATTTGTTTCCATTTAAGAAGTTTGATATTTAAGTTTCCACCTAATCTAGATTAAGCAATCCTTATTCTTATAGGCGTGTCCACTTTTAGGCGTGTCCACTTTGCCTCTACCGTATAGGATATTCATATCCACAATGCTACTTTTTTTCATTCTATACATGTCTTTATATAAGGATTTTAACAAGTATAAATGCGAAAACACAGTCTACTAATACAATAAAATACATGGTACAATTTAGGGGTAGGTTTGTAAGGGGCACTTTTCATACCCTATAAAAACCCGAAAGGATTCACAAATATGCTTAGACCCATTATCCATAAATCACAGATATTGAATCGCGTCGCCGTCCCGTATGGCATGCTCGACGACATCGCGGCTGCGCTTAACGCGTGCGGCATCGAGATCGCAAACGTTCTCAGGCGCCCGTACGTTCAGCTCCAACCGAACGAGCGAGCGACCGTCATGGCTGACCTAGATACTGCCGGTTTTTGCGGACGCAGGCTCGTCATCGAAGCCACTGGCAACGTTGACGATATGCGCGCCTTCGTGCGCGATCGTCTGTCTGACTACGACTGCCCCGAACAGGTGACCACTGTGCCGACCCCTTACGACAAAGCGTATGCGTGCAACACCTTCTACAGCGAGCTCATTGACTGCTACTACGATAGCATCGCCAATAACGATATCGAAGCCGCTGACGAAGAACGCAGGATGCTGCAAAGTATGTGGGCCGAGTACGAACAAACGATGTCGGCCGCTATCGACTATGCCCGCAAGACAGACGACATCGCGACCGACCTCGCCTTCACACCGCTTCTGGAACACACGAGGCGGCGTCTGCTCGACGACGGCGTCATTGACCCTTCGCTGTAGCGAACATGGGAAAAGGAATCGACCATGGTACCTGTTTGGCTCACCAACCTCAAAAATCGCATGTATGCCGGCATGGATGCGCGGACGTTCATCAGCAAGTTCCAGTCACCACAGACTCATGTCAACATGCATGTGAACCAATCCGCTGTCGACATGTTGGACAGGGGCTTCGCGAAGACCCCCCATCTTTTCGCCATAAGCTCGTTCGACGATTCCATCGCGATGACGGCACGCATCGAAGAGGCTTTTACCGACATCCTTGAGCATCAGCCCGAGACCTTGTCGGCTGACCCGAAAATAATGAAATCCGTTGCATTCGACATCGGATTCGACGATTTGTTCCCCACACGCTCCAAAGGCGTGGCCACCGCGCTCGTACGTACGAAATCAGGCGCGACCTCATAGAAGACGTCAAGAAGACCGTGTTCTATTGTATGTCCGACTCGACGCGGCAGGCGCAGCTGCGCCTTGCTTGCGACGATTTCCCTAAATGTCTTGAGTTTGGTTTGTAAGCGGCGCTTTTCACACCCTTTGAAAACTTAGAGTTGTTAGTAGCTGTTGTAATAGATGAAAGCGTGGTGTAGGTATATGTCATACAGCCCTCTTAGAAATGAAGATAGCTTAAGTGAGTTGTTTAGTCAGATAAATGACTTCTTTATTGTTAAAGATAATCTTGTAAAATATAAAGATGATCCTGTGACTTTTACTGTTTGGCTTAATAAATGTGTCAAATCTGATGTTCGCTCTACTGTAATATTCCTTAGAGACCACAAAGATGTTTTCAGTGGTCAAACTAGAAGTATTGTAGACAGCTTCATGAATAAGTTTAAGAAGAAAGATATTAATCAGTTTATTTGAAAACACTCAAGTAATAAAGACTTTTACAAGGAATAGAGCGATTCTATGAAAGAACAGCAATCGACAAATGAGATTTTCTATAAAGAGAAAGTTGTCTATAGTTTGGTTTGCAAGGGGGCACTTTTCACACCCTCTGAAAACCTATTAATCATCAGAGAATTGAAAGGATAACTTAGGAACAAACATTGCAGAATACGAAAAAAAAGAGAGGACTGCAATCCTCTCTTTTCTCATGTCCTAAGACACATCTTAAGTACTTTTATTATATCATGAACTTTTCAAAAGTAAACGTCCGAGACTTAGCAAAAACAATTTAAATAAATTAATTAAAATTCCAGATCCTCATTATTTGAATTATAATTTTAAAAATTTTTATTCATTGCTTTAGAGAAAAAAATGAGTTAGTTCTCCTTCTTTTGTTGTTTGTCTTTTATATCTTCAAATAAAAGCTTTGTTTGGTATATTAGGACAAATATTCCAAGTATTGAGATAAAACAATTAAATAAATCGAATGAGAAAGTATGATTTATTAAATCTATAACGGTTTTAATATTCCATATCAATACTAGTATGAACCAAAATATGTGAGAAAAATTCATAGGATTTTAACATGCTTGAAGTGTTGTTTTCCAATAAGCATACGGAGGTTCATTACATTGTTGTGAACTAGGAGGATAAGGGCAAGGCTTTTTTTCAACAGAACGAATTACTTTGAATTGTCTTCTAGTACCTGCTGCAACTAAACTTTCAATAGTTTGTCTAGCTATACGACCACACACATCTTCTCCAGAAACTCCTTGAATAACTTGACATCCAGTTTTAATTGCATTTCCAATTTTATACGCTCTAAAAAGCCAAACAAGGGCTGTCCATGCAATTCCCCTAGTATTTTCATTATATTCTTCTAAAAGTTTAGTCTCTTCGATTGTTGGAGATGTAAATATTGTTGCTTTATTTTCATTTTCAACAATAGCAATAGAAGTTGTTCCATTTCCATTATATTGGACAGATACATTTTCATCGTTACGAGAAATATTATATTCATTTTCTATGAATTTTATAAATTCTTCATCGCTTTCATCTCCACTGGATCTAGGGACTGGACAAGCTGTAAATTTCTTATTGCCATAATCTGCATTATTATCAGAAGCAAAAACAGAAATACCAGAAGCCGCAATACAAGTTGACAAACAAACTAAAAAAACAGCGATTTTCTTTTTTAAAGATCGCATACATAATACGTGAATGAATACTAGTTCATTCTACTCCTTTCCTTTAAAAAAATTATAACAAACTGAAAGCGCTAACACAATGACTCATAATTTTATATGAGAAAGAGCATACACTCCACCTTAAGGGTTCTGTTGTAGGGCTACCGACGGCTAGAGTTTGCAAGGGGGCACTTTTCACACCCTCTGAAAACTAATCCAATAACAATTAATGCTGAAGTGAAAAAGTAAATTTCACTTTAAAACGTAAAAAAATAAAGTGGATTTTACTTCTTCAGAATGAATGATTT
>CAVGPK010000102.1:0-6434 GCA_963631155.1 bacterium
GCTGACTATATTTGATAAAAATATTTTGCATAACTTTTCATTGAGTAATATCATGAATGCACTCACAATATTAAATCCAACAAAGCTATTAGAACAGGTTGCCAATGCGCTTGATGTTCTACAAAATTATGTAGGGGTTCGTTTTAGTAATCGTACATGTTTTGGATTGTATGTGCATATTTGTTGCTTGATTGAAAGATTGGTTGTTTCTAGAAATGCCAAGTATGATCCTAGCTTAGATTTTTTAAATGAACATAAGGATTTTGTGGACTATGTTAAAAAGGCATTTAAGCAAGTGGAAGATTTTTATGGTGTAGATATTCCAACAGAGGAAATGGTCCATATTTATAATTATGTGAAGAATAACTAGTTAAGATAATTTGCCATCCAAAAAAGGATGGCTTTTCTTTTTAATTATTTCCTATGGCACAATATTTGCTTGTATATAAGTGAGAGACGTAAACAGAAAGGAGAGAAAAAATGAGTAGAGTGATATTTGCTTCTCATGGAGGATTATCAAAAGGAATGAAGGATTCAGTTTCTATGATTGTTGGTGATTTAGCAAAGAATGTAGAAACATATGGCTTACTTCCTGGTCAAAATCCTGAAGATTATTATCAAATGCTTTACAAACAGGCAAAAGAGAGCAATGAACAAATCTTGATTTTGTGCGACATCAAAGGCGGAAGTGTTCATACAGCATTATCAAAGCTTGCAGTATTAGATAATGTGATGGTTTTTTCAGGAATGAACATGGGTTTAGCGCTAGATGTAGTGATGAAAAGTCAAGATGGTTCTGTTAGTTTGGGTGATGCGATAGATTTGATCAATACAGCTAAAGAAGGAATGACTGTGATGAATGGCATGTTTAGCGAAATAGACGAAGATTTCTAAAAGGAGGAGATAACATGATTAAATTATTAAGAGTAGATCATAGATTGTTACATGGACAAGTTGCTTTTTCTTGGAAAAATGCAGTTGAAGCCGATTGTATCTTAGTTGCGTGTGATGCAGTTATGAAAGATGATTTAAGAAAAACTTCAATTAAATTAGCAAAACCAAGTGGTGTTAAATTGGTTATTAAAAACATGGATGATTCTGTGAATGCCATCAACAGTGGTGTTACAGATAAATATAAATTATTAATTGTTGTTGAATCGATTAAAGATGCTGAAAGATTATGTAAAGAATGCAATATTAAGAAATTAAATCTTGGCGGAACAAAGGCAACGGAAAAAACTCGTAATATTTCAAAGGCTATGAATATTACAGTAGAAGAAGAAACAATTTTAAAAAACTTATGTGCAGCAGGTGTGGATATAACGATTCAAATGGTACCTGAAGATAATGCAGTAAATGTAGAAAGAGTGTTATAGGAGGAGAAATATGTTACTACAAGCAATTTTACTTGGCTTGGTCGCAATGCTTGGGAATGCAGAATATTTATTTGGAACAAGCTTGTTGTCAAGACCATTAGTTATGGGAGCTTTAACGGGTGTTGTACTAGGTGATATTCCAACGGGTGTTACTTTAGGTGCAACTTTAGAATTAGCGTTTATGGGAGCTTTCTCAATTGGAGCAAGTATTCCACCTGAAATGATTTCAGGAACTGTATTGGGAACTGCCTTCACAATTACTACAGGAGCTGGACCAGAAACCGCATTGACTGTGGGTTTACCGGTTGCTTCCTTGGTTTTAATCGCAAAGAATGTTGGAATGGTATTCATTTTACCTCCATTTGTTCATAGAGCTGATAAATATGCAGCTGAAGGAAATATGGCTGGAGTTGCTAGAATGCACTTCTTAGGCGGTTTCTTTGGTGTTAACTTGATTATTGGTGTCATTGTGGCATGTGGATACTATGCTGGTGGCCCTGCTGTACAGGCTTTATTAAATGTAATTCCTGAATGGATTTCAAATGGTTTACAAATCACAATGGGCTTATTACCTGCCATTGGATTTGGTTTATTGTTGATGATGATTATGGATAAAGAAGTAGCATGTTTCTTCTTCTTAGGATTCGCTTTAAGTGTTTATCTTGGAATTCCGGTAACCGCAATTGCAATTTTTGGAGCCATTATCGCTATTGTATTAACTCAATTACGTAGTAATTCAGTTCAAACAGCTGCAGAAGGAGGATTAGATGAAGATGACGACTTCTAATAAATTAACGAAAAAAGAATTAAACCAAGTATTCTGGCGTTCATTCGGGCTAGAATGGGATTGGAACTATGAAAGACAGATGAACATGGGATATTGTTACTCTATGTTACCAGTTATTAAAAAGTTATATTCAAATAAGGAAGATCAAATTAAAGCGATGCAACGTCATTTGGAATTCTTCAATACAACACCTCAATTGGCCACATTGATTTTAGGTATCAGCGCTGCTATGGAAGAAAGTAATGCACAGGATCCTAACTTTGATACAGAAAGTATCAATAATGTTAAGGTTTCATTGATGGGACCATTAGCTGGTATTGGGGATTCATTCATTTGGGGAACATTACGTATCATTGCGACGGGTGTTGGTTTATCTTTGGCAAATCAAGGAAATATCTTAGGACCTATTTTATTCTTATTGATCTTTAATATTCCTGCTCAAGGTTTACGTTATTATTTAATGAATGCTGGTTATAAATTAGGTAGTGGATTCTTGGCTAAGATTCAGGAAAATGGATTGATGTCAAAATTGACTTATGCAGCAAGCGTTTTAGGTTTGATGGTTGTTGGTGGTATGACTGCAGAAAATGTTTCAGTCAACTTCCCATTGGCTTTTGGTTCTGGTGATGAAGCCACAACATTAAATGATGTATTTAATAATATCATGCCTGGTTTAATGCCATTATTATTCACATTATTGGTTTATTACTTATTGAAAAAGCAAAATGTAAAGACAACAACATTGTTGTTACTATGTGTCGCAATCGGATTGATTGGTTCATTCTTTGGTATTTTAGGTTGTTAATTCATAAAAATAGATGGAGGATATAAAAATGATTAAATTTAATGAACAAGAAAAAATCGATAGCGTAAATGGAGCGTTGGCTCTACGCCCTCAAATTAATGAAATTGTTGATGAAATCTGCGAGCACGGATACTCAAATATTTGCTGGTTAGGTGTTGGTGGTACTTGGGCAAGTGCAATGCAAGCTACAGTACACATGAAAGAGATGAGTGCTATTGAGGTTTGGGCAGAAAATGCAGCTGAATACTTAACTACAGGAAATAAGCGTATTACTAAAGATACGGTTGTGATTATCTCTTCTGTAACTGGAAATACGAAAGAAGTTGTGGATGCGATTAAAAAGATCAAAGAAGAAGTTGGGGCTACAGTTATTTCATTTGTAGATGCGAAAAAAGCCATCTTATTAGACTTAGCAGATTATAAGATTTCTTATCCGATTAATGAACAATTAAAGTTCTTTATGGTTGCAGACCGTTTCATGTATAACAATGGTGAATTTGAAGATTATGAGGATATGTATAAAGAATTCGATCAATATTTGGCACAAGCTTTAGTAGAAGTAGAAAAGAAAGCAGAACCATTTGCGATTGAATTTGCTAAAAAGCATTGGAATGATGAGATGCACTACTTTGTAGGGGCAGGAAATCAATGGGGAGCGACTTATTCATACGCAATGTGCTATTGGGAAGAGCAATTATGGTTAAAAACAAAATCCATCACATCGAATGAATTCTTCCATGGTATGTTTGAAATTGTTACGAAAGAAACGCCTGTTACCATTTATATTGGTGAGGATGCACAGCGTCCACTATCTGAACGTGTAGCTAATTTTATTCCAAGAATTTGTGAAAACTACACAATTATCGATACTAAAGATTATGAATTAAAGGGAATTAGCGAAAAATATCGTAAACATTTGTCTCACCATGTCATGCATGCTGTAAATAATAGAATCGATGTTCATATGGAAATTGAAACTCGTCATCCAATGGAAATCCGTCGTTACTATAGAAGATTGGAATACTAGAATAAAAAGGTGGATTTATTCCACCTTTTAAATGTTATTTGTGGAGGTACATATGGAAAAATTAACTATGCTGGATTATGTTAAAGAAACGCCAGGGGTATTAAGAAAAAATATTGAACAATATGATATGTTGCTGGAACCATTGATAAAGGAAGTGCAGGGAAGAGAAATAAAACGTATATTGCTTGTAGCTTCTGGGTCGAGTCATAATGCTTGTTATTGCGCAAAAAGTTTTGTGGAAAAAATGAGTGGTTTAGAGGTAAGGATTGTTACACCTTATACATTTACATATTATGAAAATGATATAAAAGAGACAGATTTGGTTTTGGTGGTTACACAGAGTGGTTTGAGTACAAATGCGATTGAAGCATTAAAAATCATTCAGAAAAAACAATGTTGCACAATTTGTTTAACGGGAAATAAGAATAGTGATGTGAAGGATTATGCAGATGCTGTCATCGAATATGGAGTTGGTGAAGAATTGGTTGGTTATGTCACAAAGGGAGTTTCTACATTGACATTATTTTTAGATTTATTTGCGGTTGTCTATTCTGGTAAATTGGAATGTTTAGAAGAATTAAAAAAGGCTATAGATTTAAATGAAGAGATGATAGATGAGGCAACAGATTTTATTCAGCAACATTATAAGAATTTTTCATCCATGTCATGGGTTTATAGTTGTGGGGCAGGTGCCAATTATGGTACGGCTTTGGAAAGTGCATTGAAAATGGGGGAAACAATACATATTCCTAGTTGTTGTTACGAAATCGAAGAGTATATTCATGGTCCCAATTTACAATTAACGCCAAAATATAATGTGATTTTCTTTGATGGAAATGATGTGGCAAGTCATCGTGTGGAACAGGTATATAGGGCAACTCGAAAGGTCAGTGAGCGTGCATATTTGATTTCGAATAATCCTGGATTAGTGAAGGATGATCATGTTTTAAGTTTGAGTGGTACTGTATCAAGTGAACTTTCACCGATTGTTTATTTGCCTTTTGTACAATTGTTGAGTTTTATTATTTCAAATGATTTACATTCGATATATCAACATCCATTATTAAAGGAATTTAAGGCGATAGCAGCAGCGAAAACGGAGAATTTTGTAAATTATGATGGCGATGATTAATACGATTATTTTTGATATGGATGGGTTGATGTTTGATACAGAAGCACTTTATATTGATGTGTTTGAAGATGTTTGTAAAAAACATGGCCATTCTTTTCCAAGAGAATATTTTTTAGGAATCTTGGGGACGAGTTATTTTGATTGTTCTATCTATCATAAGGAATATCCGTGGCTTGAGGATATGTTAAAGATTTCAAATGATGTGTTTACTTCCTATTATGACAAGCGTTTTGCGACTCCAGGATCTGCGAATAAATATGGGCTTAAAGAGTTGCATGATTATTTAAAGGAAAATGGATATAAAATCTGTATTGCTTCTAGTTCGAGTGTTCCTCATATTAAAAAGTTAGTAGGAAATTGTGGATTTGATTTTCAAGCAGATTTAATATTGTCATCACAAGATGAATATGCCTCGAAGCCGGCTCCTGATTTATTCTTGGCTTGTGCTGAAATGGTGGGAGTAAAGCCTGAAAATTGTATGGTGCTTGAGGATAGTAAGAATGGAATTCGTGCAGCTTATAGGGCAAGAATGCAAAGCGTTTGGATTCCTGATCAAGTGCTATTTGATGAAGAAGACATGAAATATGTGGATTTTCAATGTAAAGATTTAAAAGGGGTTATAGATCTATTAGAAGCAATGTAGTGTTGCTTCTTTTTATGTTGTACAACATTTGTTTTTGGTGAGTATTGTTGGCGTAGAAGTAGACGATTGATCTAGAATTGATTGTATTCAAGTATCGGATACCAAAAATACAGGGTTGTCTAGCTTGTTTTATAGGATATGAAGATTGTTTAGCGCATATGCTATACCACACTCATGAATACTTTTTGTGATGTAATCTGCAGCATCTTTGGCTTCTTTACAACCATTGCCCATACAAATACCTAAAGATGCTCGTTTAAGAATTTCAATATCATTTTTACTATCACCAATCGCTATGGTTTTTGGGCTTTCATTATAATAATCTAGTATTTTTTGAAGGCCAAATGATTTATCTATGTTCGCTAAAGCAATTTCTCCACCAATAAAATGATCTTTTTTATTTGGATGGATGAAAGCTCTATATGTATTTGGCAAGTTTTCAATAAATTCTTTACACACACCATAATCTTTTGTGTATATAGAGATTTTTAAAATGGATTGATAATCTACTTCTTGAATATCCTTAATTGAATATGAAGTTCTTTTTTGCTTCGCAAAAAGATTGAATTCACAATCTTCTAATTCATTGGATTTACAACGCTTATTAAATATTTGCATCGCAAAAGGAGTAAAGAATCGCTTGGTGTCTCCGTCTACTGTAAAA